>NZ_JASGEX010000197.1:0-2523 GCF_047606085.1 Parafilimonas sp. | reverse complement strand
CTAATCGTGCAGGTGAAGGCATAAAGCCTTTTGTTTCACTGATAGAGCCCAATAATTTTCCGCTGACTTTCTTTGGCTTCTTTTTAAGAGCATCATACACCGTTTTATACTCGTACAAATAATATCTGCCATTGATGAGGCGCAAGTTCTGTGCGGGGCTGTTTATGTTTTAATGCCCATTGAGGATGCGGAGAAGAAGAATGCCTGCGCATAGTACGTATTGCAAACAAAATCAAAACCCTTGAAAAAACAAGGGGCGCATTTCAAATTTTCGCTTCATGCGCGGCACTCCGGTCGGTGAGGCACCTACCCGCAGCGGGTTCTACAGGCGGGTGTCCACCCACCTGCGAAAATTTGAAATACACCCAAAACAAGGGCTTTAAAAGAAAAAACCTTTCTAATACGTATGTATGTTTATCCAAGTTAGGGTTTAAATTTTTCATGCATAAATTACAAAAAGGGCACGTGAAAAATTTAATGGGAGTTCCTCGTGGCCAATAAAAATATTAATATTCAGGAGAAATTATAAAATATGCATGCTGTGCCTGATGAATAAAATTATGCAGCACAAGTGTTGCGACGCAATGAAGCTGCCATGCCTGCCACAACTGATTTCATAATAATACAATCTTTGAAAAAGATTGTAAGCAACTATCCTATAAATGCGCTGCCGAGTATGACAAATACCATGGCCAGCGCATAAAAACAGAGTATGATAATTAAAAGAATACCCCAGAATTTAAGGCATGATTTGAGATTTTTGAATGAGTCGTTCAGGCTTACCTGGTCGTTGTTTTTTACGGCCGTTTGCATTTTTGACGCAAAATTATACAGGTAATAACTTGGGAAAAAGTATAGCAAGGCAAACAGCACAAACCAAATAGTAAAGAAAACAGTGCCCACGCTTCCCATAGAATTTAATTCCGTATCAACCTGCGCCAGCGAGGCAAAAAAAGTTCCTGAAAAAATACCGGTAAGCACCAGCAATCCGCAAATAATAAAACCAATAACGGCCAGAAATTTGGCCCATTTTGCCGCCTCAATCAGGTAGGGTGTATTGCCATTGTCAACCTGCAAAGAAAAGCTGTTGCCTATAAAATTTTCGTCCATATATTTTTGTTTAAGCTAAAATTTGAGAAGACTAAAATACGCAAACATTTACTATGTTAACCTTTACCCGCCGCAAAATTGTTTACGGGCAATTCTATAATAAAAGCAGCGCCTTTTCTTGGCTCTCCAACAGCAGTAATAAAGCCGTTGTGGTTTTCAACTATTTTTTTGCATATCGCAAGTCCGATACCTGTACCAGCATATTCATTTTTGCCATGCAGGCGATGAAATATTTTAAAAATGTTTTCGGCATATTGCTGTTCAAAGCCAATGCCATTGCCTTGTATGCTTATGCGGTTAAAGGCTTCTTTTCCTTTTAAAAAAGTGGTTGCTTCAATAACTATTTCAGGCGGCACATTTTCGCGGCTGTATTTTAAAGCGTTTCCCAGTATATTAAAAAACAATTGATGAAACTGGAGGCGTTGTATATTAAGTACGGGCAAATTATTATATACAATACTTGCATGTTTTTCGTCAATTGTTTCAAATAATTCTTTTTTTACGTCTTCAATTACAATGCCCAGATTAACGGGTTCCAGCACTATAGCCGCCCTGCCTGCACGTGAATAGTTGAGCAATGCGTTAATGAGTGTTTGCATCCTGTTTACAGATGCAATTATCCTGCTGAAATAATTGGCGGTATCTGCTGAAAAACTTTCTTTCTCTTTCACCAAAATTATATTGGTAAAGGTTTCTATTTTTCTTAAAGGTTCCTGCAAATCGTGGCTTGCCATATAAGTAAAAGAATCCAGTTCTTTATTAATATATTGGAGTTCCTGGTTGTGTTTTTCAATTCTTTTTGCGTATTCTTTCTGCTTTTGTTCAGCCAGTTTTCTTTCATTGAGGTTGCGGGTTATTTTTGTAAAACCAATAACATTGCCCTTTTCATCGTGTAAGGCAGTAATTATAATATGCCCCCAAAAAGCGGAGCCGTCTTGGCGCAGTCGCCATCCTTCGTGTTGCGCCCTTCCTTTTAAAGATGCTTCCTGCAGTAACGATTCAGGCAATTGCCTGTCCCTGTCTTTTTGCCGGTAGAATAAGCGAAAGTTTTTACCGATAATTTCATTGGCGGTATAGCCTTTTATTTTTTCAGCGCCTTTATTCCAGTTTTGAATAAAGCCGTCTTTATCCATTAAAATAATAGCATAATCTTCTATCTCGCTAATCATGCGCTGATACTGCCGGTGTTGTTGCATGGTGTCTTCATTAGCTTTTTCCAACTGTAAAAAGGCCTTCTTTTCTGTAAACCTTTCTGAAGGTTTATGGAATTGGAACAAAGCTTTCATGCAGGCCGCTTCAGTTCTGGCTGTAAACAAACCAACTTCAATTAAAAGATTAGGTATAGGCGTTTAGGTCGCAGGATTATTTCGAATCAGTTACCTTAGCTTGATGGAAAGCAAAAGGACTAAATTT
>NZ_JASGEX010000196.1:0-13208 GCF_047606085.1 Parafilimonas sp. | reverse complement strand
GGATAGAAAAAATTACAGGACCAACAGACACACTTAACAGCAAGCCTAAAATTAATCCCTTCACTAATGCTTCAAACATTATGAAAACTTATGGTACATTAATTGGCGGCAAAGTAAAGAATTATTCGTTGCGAAGGGCTGTTAAGATGATTTTTGAATGAGGAGAAATCAACATATAAAATTGATGCCTGATGCATGTTGGGCTATGGCAGCTAAAGTCAATAACATTCGGGCCAAGCCGGCCTGTGGTATGATAAAGGCAGCGATAAATTTTGAAGTTGTACAGAGGTGTCCTGAGCGGAGCCGAAGGATATATATTATTGAGCGTAGTCGAAATAATTTTTTACTTTAGGTTTATGCAGGAACAATATTTTGTTTATATACTTACATGCTGCGACGATGCTTATTTTATCGGGTTAGCCAATGACCTGATAAAAGATTTCAGGCTGCACAATGAAGGCATGTATGAATTCACCAATATGCGCACGCCTGTTAAAATGATGTATTATGAAACCGTTCCAACTTTACCCGACGCCATAAAGCGGCAACAGCAATTAAGAGGTTGGTCAAGAGCAAAAAAGAAAGCATTGATTGAGCAAAATTTTCACAAATTGCAGCTTTTATCACAATGTCAGAATATGTCGCATAGCAAATACAAGGATTTCGACTCCGCTCAATCTTCATCCGTTCCGCAAACAGCATCCATTGCAAAAAGCCCTTCGGCTCCGCTCAGGGCAGGCATCCTTGGTGGCGGGCAATTAGGCCGCATGTTGTTGCAGGCTGCCGCCAATTATGCAGTGGAAACATATATTTTAGAAAATGATGAACATTGCCCTGCAGCGTATTTATGCCATCATTTTATAAAAGGCGATATCAGAGATTTTGATACAGTATATCATTTCGGCAAAGGCCTTGATGCAATAACCATAGAAATAGAAGCGGTGAATGTAGAGGCCCTGGAAAAGCTGGAAAGCGAAGGCGTAAAAGTGTATCCCAGGCCGGCGGTGATCAGGATGATAAAAAATAAGGTAACACAAAAAGAATTTTATAAGCAACAGGCTATTCCTTCACCTGATTTCATCATTACGCAAAACCTGGAAGATGTAAAAAGTCATGCTGATTTTTTACCGGCGGTGCATAAGATAGGACAAGGCGGTTATGATGGCAAAGGCGTGCAGGTAATAAGAAATCCGGAGGCCATAGGCAAAGGGTTTAATGCACCATCTGTGTTAGAGAAGATGGTGAACATACAAAAAGAGATCGCGGTAATGGTAGCGATGAACGATAAAGGATATACGGCTGTTTATCCGGCAACGGAAATGGTATTTGACCCGGCATTAAACCTGCTCGATTACCAGGTTTCGCCAACTGACCTGCCCGCATCAATTCTGGAAGAAGCGGAAAGCATTGCAGTAACGCTGGTAAAGCGCTTCAACAGCCCCGGCTTATTTGCCATTGAGATGTTTGTTGATGACAATGGCAAGGTGCTTGTAAATGAAACGGCGCCACGGGTGCACAACAGCGGGCATCATACCATTGAGGCCAGTTATTGCAGCCAGTATGATATGTTATGGCGCATCATGTTAGGTTATCCGCTGGGCAATACCGACGCCATTCTGCCATCATCAATCGTAAACCTGTTGGGAGAAGAAGGGTATAGCGGGCCGGCCATATATGAGGGTATAGATGAGGTATTAAGTATGAACAATACATTTATCCATCTCTATGGAAAAACACAAACCAGGCCCGGTAGAAAAATGGGACATGTAACTATTATGAGTGCAAACAAAACCGATTTGCTCAAAAAAGTGCATCGTATAAAAAACAGTTTAAAAGTAATAAGCTGATATATTTATAATCTTTCCTTTAATACATCAATATGGCAACTAATCAACCAATCATCGGTATCATAATGGGCAGCGACAGCGACCTGAAAATTATGCAGGATGCCGCCGCCATTTTAAAAGAATTTAATATCCCGTTTGAGTTAACTATTGTATCTGCCCACCGCACACCCATGCGTATGGTGGAATATGCTGCCGGGGCCGCAGGTCGCGGATTAAAAGCCATTATTGCCGGCGCCGGAGGCGCCGCACATTTACCCGGCATGGTAGCCAGCCTTACTACTTTGCCGGTAATTGGCGTGCCGGTAAAATCTTCCAATTCTATTGATGGATGGGACTCTGTGCTTTCCATCCTGCAAATGCCAAATGGCGTTCCCGTGGCCACGGTGGCGTTGAATGCGGCAAAGAATGCCGGCATTATTGCAGCGCAGATAATCGGCACTTCAGATGAACAGGTGGCTGCAACATTAAAGCAATACAAGACCAGCCTTGAAAAATATGTATTGGACAAAGCGAAGCATTTATCCAATGAATGGGAGAACAAATTTGATACATAAAATTCTTTCGGCAGTTTGAATGGCGCAACGTAAATCCTGCATAAGCATAAAAGATAAAGCCTGTTACTGTTTATATCCCGGCCCTTTAATAAAACGCCCCGGCGTTGCGCCCGTATGTTCATTATTTTTCAAAACCTGCACACCATTCACCCACACATCCGTTACGCCTGTTGCATACTGGTGCGGCTTTTCATACGTGGCATGATCCGTTACGGTGACAGGATCAAACACCACTATATCAGCATAATTGCTAGCTTTTAATTCGCCTCGTTTTTTCAATTTCAGATTGGTGGCAGGCAGCTTGGCAAGCTGGTAAACCGCCTGCTGCAGGCTCAACGTTTTTTCATCTCTTGCATATTTACCCAATACCCTCGCAAAATTTCCATACGCCCTGGGATGCGCATTGGATTTAAGAAAAACGCCCTCGTTGGTATAGGAACCTTCATCGCTGCCAAAACTTACCCAGGGCAAAGCGATTTGTTTTTTTATATTGTCTTCGCTCATCATAAAATAAGCTACGCCAATTCTTGTGCTGTCTTCAACAATTAAATCCATAGCAGTTTCTTCGGGCGTTTTGCCAAGCAGTTTTGCAACTGCGGCCAGGGTTTTACCTGTATATTTTTTGAGGGAATCCTGTTTAAAGCCAAGCAACAGAACATTATCTGCACCGCCGGCGCCGTAGTATAAATTTTCCCAGTCTTTCGCATCAGTATTCATGGCTTTTGCCATTTGTTTTCGTATGGCAGCATCATGCAGGCGTTGCCATAATTTTCCAAAACCGCCATCCTGCAAAGACGGTGGGAATGCAGCCGTCATGCCGGTTGCGCCAGCAAGATAGGTGTACATATCAGCCGTTATTTTAAGGCCTGAAGCGCGGGCCGCCTCAACCTGCTTGATAACGCTGTCCATCTTATACCAATTGCCCTTTCCGGCTGCCTTGAGGTGATATATTTCAGCAGGAATATCGGCTTCCCTTGCAATCGTTATTAATTCATTCACCGCTTCATTCAGCTTATTGCCTTCACTGCGCATGTGTGATATATACATGCCGCCATATTTGGATGCCTCTTTACATAAAGCAACCAGTTCATTTGTGCTGGCAAAAAAATCCGGCGGGTAAATTAACGAAGAGCCCACACCCATTGCACCTTCCTGCATGGCCTGGTCAACCAGCAGGCGCATGCTGTCTAATTCGGCAGGCGTGGCAGCGCGGTCATCTTCACCCACAATATAGGTGCGCACGGTTCCGGCCCCAATAAATGAAGCCACATTGCAGCTAATGCCTTTCTTTTCAAGATAGCTTAAATATTCACCTAAAGTATTCCATTCCACTTTATACTTTATATCGCCCTCGCCTTCCTGCATTTGTTTTTTCATGGATGCATTTAAAGGCCCCATGCTGGTGCCTTCTCCCATCACTTCAAGCGTTACGCCCTGCCGTATATCGCTTTGCGAACGGCCATCCTGTATTAATGTTTCTGTAGCCCAGCTAAGCATATTAATAAAACCCGGTGCAATGGCTTTGCCTTTGGCATCCGTTTCATTTTTCGCCGGGATATCTTTTAAATCGCCGATGAATGCGATGGTGTCTGCATTAATGCCAATATCGGCCTTGTAAGGATCGCCGCCATTGCCATCATAAATAAGCCCGTTGCGGATGATCGTGTCGTAAGCAGGTTTGTTGTTACATGCCAGTATCATCAAACATATAAGGCATGCACATAGTGTTTGCGGTAAAAGTTTTGGCGTTTGCATAATATTATTCCTTGTTTATAGAAGGCGTGAACGATAAGTAAATAAATATTTCAATGTCGCTAATTTAAGCCACAATCTTAAACCCGTAAACAAATGGGGTGTATTTCAAATTTTCGCAGGTGGGTGGTGACACCCACCTGCAGAACCCGCTACCGGTCGGTGTCTCACCGATCGGAGTGCCGCGCATGAAGCGAAAATTTGAAATGCGCCCAACAAATGAACCTGCGAACTTGTTAAGCTGAAGTAAACGGCTAATGTAATTGTTGAAAGTTACTTCATTGCTTCCAGTTCTTTCTGCATGCGGAACATTTCATCACGCAGCCTTGCGGCTTCCATAAAATCTAAATCGCGGGCAGCCTTTTCCATTTCTTTTTTAACCTTACTGATGGCTTTTTCCATCTGCGGTATGGTTTTATATTCAGCCTGCTCTTCAGCGGCAGTTGTTACCACAATATCTTCATCGCCTTGTATGGCATAAGGATTTTTTGCATCGAAGCCTTTTATATCAAGCACAGATGTTTGCGCAAATACATTCTCTTTTGTTTTCCTTATGGTACGCGGAATGATATTATGTTCAGCATTATAAGCAACCTGTTTTTCCCGCCTGCGGTTGGTTTCATCAATGGTTTTTTGCATGCTTTCGGTAATCGTATCTGCATAAAAAATTACAAGCCCGTCCGCATTGCGTGCAGCACGGCCGGCTGTTTGCGTAAGCGATCTTTCATTACGCAAAAACCCTTCTTTATCTGCATCAAGAATAGCAACCAGGGAGACCTCGGGAAGATCGAGGCCTTCGCGCAAAAGATTTACGCCAACCAGCACATCAATGTCACCTAAACGCAACTGCCTTAATATTTCCACGCGTTCCAGCGTATCAACATCGCTGTGTATATATTTTGATTTAATGCTGATGCGCTGCAGGTATTTATCCATCTCTTCAGCCATGCGCTTGGTTAAAGTGGTTACCAAAACGCGATCCCCTTTTTTAACCCGTTTATCAATTTCATCCAATAAATCGTCTATCTGGTTTACGGATGGGCGGATTTCAATAGGCGGCTCCAGCAAACCGGTTGGCCTTACCACCTGTTCTACAACAACACCGCCGCATTTTTCCAGTTCATACTCGCCGGGCGTTGCGCTAACATACACCGTTTGACCCGTTATATTTTCAAATTCATGAAAGTTTAAAGGCCGGTTATCCAATGCGGATGGCAGGCGAAAACCGTATTCAACCAATATAAGCTTACGGCTTCTGTCGCCGCCATACATGCCGGCAATCTGCGGTACGGTCTGGTGGCTTTCATCAATGATCGTAAGAAAGTCTTTTGGAAAATAATCCAGCAGGCAGAATGGCCTTGTGCCGGGCTGCCGCCTGTCGAAAAACCTTGAATAGTTTTCTATGCCATTGCAAAAGCCAAGCTCCCGTATCATCTCCAGGTCATATTCAACCCTTTCCTTTAAACGTTGCGCCTCTATTAATTTGCCAATGCTTTTAAAATATTCGGTTTGCAAACGCATCTCATCCTGTATCTCGTACAAAATGGTTTGCATCATATCTTTTGGAGCAAGGTATAAGTTGGCAGGAAAGATGGCGGCATTCTCCACCTTCATCATTCTTTTATTGGTATGTACATCAATGGTTTCTATTTCCTCAATCTCATCGCCAAAAAAACTGATGCGGTAACCATAATCTACATAAGGCAGGTTAATATCAACCGTATCGCCTTTAACGCGGAAAGTGCCGCGTTTAAATTCAACCTGGGTTCTGTTATATAAACTGTTTACCAGTGCATGCAGGAAGCCCTGTCTTGAAATGGTTTGCCCTTTTGCAATGCGCACAATGCCATTCTCAAAATCTGTGGGATTACCAATACCATAAATGCAACTCACACTGGCTACAACAATAATATCCCTGCGGCCTGTAAGCAGTTCGCTGGTGGCCTGCAAACGCAGTTTATCCAACTCTTCGTTAATGCTTAAGTCTTTCTCAATGTACACATCGCTTACGGGCATATAAGCTTCGGGCTGGTAATAATCGTAATAGCTAACAAAGTAGCCGACCGCATTATCCGGAAAAAACTGTTTGAACTCGCCATACAATTGCGCCACCAGGGTCTTATTATGCGTTAATACCAAAGTGGGGCGCTGAACATGCTGAATAACATTGGCCATGGTAAAGGTTTTGCCACTGCCTGTAACTCCTAACAGGGTTTGATATTGCTCTCCGTTATTAATCCCTTCTGTTAACTTGCGTATTGCTTCAGGCTGATCGCCGCCAGGTGTATAAGGCGCTGATAGTTTAAAAGCCATATTATGCTAAGTTATAAAAGCTAAAGAGAATTTTTTATTTCATATTATTTTAATTATATCATGATAAAATAAATGATGCATTATTAACACTGTCTCAATTATTTACATACTCATATTGGTGAAATTGTTTTACCGTGCCCGGCTGTCCGCTTTTTTTTAAACTATTAAAAAAACGGGTTTATAAAAAACTGGCAAAGTACTTGTATTGACATGGCCGCTAAACTTTTAATAACTAAAAAACAATTTAATTATGAAGAAATTCCTTTTTTCCGCAGCAGTAGTAATGAGTGCAATGGGCATAGCCGTAGCAAACTCTAACAACAGCGCTAAGCTTCCTGTTGACAACAAAGCGTATATCTTAAACGATACAACGCCAAGCGATACTACTACTACAAAACCAGATTCTTCTTTCTTATTGAAATAGAATGATGTTTTGAGGCAGTGTTTTTATTTACTAATCTTAAAAAATTAAAACTATGAAGAAATTCCTTTTTTCCGCAGCAGTAGTAATGAGTGCAATGGGCATAGCAATAGCAAATTCTAACAGCGCTAAAGTTCCCGTTGACAACAAAGCGTATATCTTAAACGATACAACGCCAAGCGATACTACAAAACCAGACTCTTCTTTCTTATTGAAATAAGAATAACGGGTAAAATCCAGGAATTAATTAAATAATCTTAAAGCGAGAAGTAATTATGAAAAAAATTCTTTTTTCCGCAGCAGTAGTAATGAGTGCAATGGGTATAGCTGTAGCAAATTCAAACAACAGCGCTAAGCTTCCTGTTGACAACAAAGCGTATATCTTAAACGATACAACGCCAAGCGATACTACAAAACCAGATTCTTCTTTCTCATTGAAATAAGTTTCTTATATTTTGTTATAGCAACAACAAGATTAAATTTTTGGTTTAATCGTGCACGCAAAGCTTTTATAATTTTTAATTATAAGGGCTTTGCCCTTTTATGTATATGATGAATAATTGCTTAAGGAGCTGGTTATAATATTCAATCAACAATGCACAATATTCAAAACTCAATTTGCAGGATTATTGCATTGAGCATAGAATTATTCTGTTGAATAGTAAAAGATTTTCTTAACTAAATTAAATAGCTGTTTACTCCGATCTTAATGATTGCACCGGGTTTGCCATGGCTGCTTTAATAGCCTGGAAGCTTATGGTGGCTAATGCAATGAGCATGGCTATAATAGCGGCAACAATAAAAACCCACCACGCAATGTTAATGCGATAAGCAAAATCCTGCAGCCACTTATGCATGCATACCCATGCCACGGGAAAAGCGATTACTGCGGCTATTAATACCAGCTTAAGGAAATCTTTGGATAATAATGTTACCAGGCTGCCTGTATTTGCACCGAGCACTTTGCGTACGCCTATTTCTCTTACGCGCTGTGAAATAGAAAAAGCCGAAAGGCCAAATAAACCAAGGCAGGCAATAAAAACAGCAAGACAGGCAAAGGTGGTGAAGATGGCTTCCTGCCTTTGTTCTGAAGCATATAACCTTTCAAAATTTTCATCAAGAAACGTTGGTTGATAAGGAAAATCAGGAAGATATTTCTGCCAGGTATTTTTTATTGCGGTTAATGCGGAAGCAATATTTTGCCCTGAAATTTTTATTGAAATCCTGCCATAGAAAGATTGACCGGACACAGCTGAAGGCATAAAAAAAATGATTGGCGCAATAGCCTGATGCAATGACTCAAAATGAAAATCTTTCATAACACCGATTATATGCCCGTTAAGGTTGCCATAAATAAAAGCTTTACCAATGGCCTCCTGCGGCGTTTTCCAGCCAACTGCTTTAACCGCAGCTTCATTAAGAATAAACCCTGCTGTGTCTGTGCCATAGCTTCGGTTAAAGTTTCTGCCGGCAGCCATCGGTATGCTGTATGTTGAAATAAAATCATAATCGGTGGCAACGTAGCGTATATCTGCTTTTACAGGGGCCGTTGAATCATTACCGGGCGCTTTGGCGCCCAAGCCATCGAGCAGCCTGCCGGTAGGTATTCTTGATGAACGGCCAACATCTTTTATGTTTGGATTTTGCAATAAAGTGTTTCTGAATGATTCATATTGATCATTCAATGGCGCATAATAGGGCATGGTAAGCAAATGTTCTTTATAATAACCCAGTGATGCATTTTGCATATAACGCAGTTGCTGAAACACAATGATGGTGGTTATGATCAATATGATAGAAATGGCAAACTGTGTTACCACAAGCGCTTTCCTGAAATTAATACTGCCGCCACCTGCCTTAAACAAGCCTTTCAAAGTTTTTACAGGCTGGAAAGACGACATAAACAAGGCAGGATAAATGCCTGATAAAATACCGATAATAACCGGCGATAAAATAAGCGGAACAAGTATCTGCCACCGGAATAAAACATTTACAGAAAGCGTTTGGGCTGATACCTTATTAAGCCATGGCAATGTGAAATATAATAAGGCAAATGCAATTAATATCGCTGTCGAGGTTAATAAAACAGATTCACATAAAAACTGCATAACCAGCTCCTTTTTACGTGCACCTACTACTTTCCGTATGCCAATTTCTTTTGCGCGTAAAGCAGAGCGCGCTGTGGAAAGGTTCATGTAATTGATGCAGGCAATTAATAAGATCACCAGTGCAATAACAGAAAAAATATAAACACGCTTTATATCGCCATTGGGTTCTGCTTCATAATCTGTATGGGAGTAGAGGTGTATATCGGTTAATTTTTGCAGGTCAAGCTTTGTGTACCTGGAAGGCTTCTGGCCATCATACTCGCCGGCCATGTGCTTATCAAGAAATGCAGGGAATTTTGCTTTCAGGTTTTCCGCATTATAATGCGGCGGCAGCAGCAGGTAAGTAAAGAAAGAATTATTGCGCCAGTTTATACGCAGGCCTTCTTCGCCATACACGGCTGAATCTTTCAGCGTATTGAACGATACCAGTATATGCGGATGTATATGCGCATTGGCAGGGAAATCTTTATATACGCCCGTTACTTTCATATCAAACTGGTTGTTGGCGCGCAGCACTTTATTAATGGGATCTTCATTGCCAAAATATTTCCGGGCTGTTTCTTCGGTAAGCATTACAGAAAAAGGATCGTTCAGTGCAGTTTTAGGATTGCCTTTTAAAACATCAACTGTAAATACATTAAACAAATTTTCATCTGCAAAATAAACATCCGGTTTATTTATCAGCTTGTCTTTATAACGAAGCGGCGTATTGCCATTATTTAACAGCCGCGTCATTTTTTGTATCTCGGGAAACTCAGATGGAAAATAATATCCAAATGGTGGCGATACGGTGCTGAGGTTTAATGTAGCTTCACCATTGCTGTTGTAAAAAGTTCGTGTTACACGATAAATATTATCCGCATTTTTATTGTACTTATCATAGCTTAATTCGTTCAGGATATAAGTAAGAATAAGCAGGCAGCAGGTTAAGCCAATGGTTACGCCAAACAGGTTGATGAAGGAAATAAATTTATACTTCATCAGATTGCGCCATGCGGTTTTAAAGTGATTGCGGAACATAACAGGTGTTTTATACGTCAGGTTTTTGTTCAACTGGTATGCCAGCGCATAAAATGTTCTATTACAACAATTTAAAAACCAGGTTATAGTAAAAACTGTTCGAAAACGAACAATGCAGGTACGGCAGCGTACAAAGTAATCCGCTAAATCCACTTATCGTTTGGAATCCCCCCGTTCAGACAACATATTCTTTCACTGCTTCCACGAATGCTTTGGCATGGTCAACCGGAATGTTTGGCGTAATGCCGTGGCCAAGGTTGGCGATATAATTTTGGGCACCGAAAGCATCTATCATTTCTTTTGCCCATTGTTTTATCTGTGGAATGGGCGCCAGCAATTTTGCCGGATCGAAATTGCCTTGTAATGTGATGCTGTTGCTGGTAAATGCCCTTGCCTGTTTGGGTGAAACTGTCCAGTCCAAACCAATGGCAGATGCAGATGATTTGCCCAGGTCTTCCAACGCATACCAGGTGCCTTTGGGAAAAAGAATAACAGGCGCATCATCTTTTAGGGCATCTGCAATTTGTATGAGATAAGGCTGTGCGAATGTTTTAAAATCTCCCGGCGATAAACTGCCGGCCCAGCTATCAAATACCTGCACACAATCGGCGCCGGCTTTTGTTTGCGCTTTTAAATAATCAATGGTAATGGCGGTTATTTTCTGCAGCAACTGATGCGCCAGTGCCGGTTCGGTGTAAGCAAACTGTTTGGCCTTTTCCCAGGTTTTGCTACCCTTGCCTTCTATCATATAACAAAAGATCGTCCAGGGGGCACCGGCAAAGCCAATTAAAGGAACCAAACCATTTAATTCTTTTTTGGTAAGCGTTAAGGCATCTAATACATATTTTAAATGAGCGGCAGCATTTGAAACATTGAGCGCATCAATATCCTTTTTTGATTTGATAGTTTTAGGCAATGACGGGCCTTTACCTTCTTCCATCAGAACCTCAATGCCCATTGCCTGCGGAATAACAAGAATATCTGAAAAGATGATGGCCGCATCAACGCCTATTTGATGCACGGGCTGTAAGGTTATTTCCGTTGCGAGTTCCGGGGTTTGTACACGGGTAAAGAAATCGTATTTATCGCGAAGCCTGATATAATCGGGGAGATAACGGCCTGCCTGCCGCATCATCCATACAGGCGGGCGGGAAACTTTTTCTTTACGAAGGGCCTTTAATAATAAATGAGATCTCACCCCCGGCCCCTCTCCTTTGGAGAGGGGGGCCGGGGTTTCGTTATTTGATGTTGATCCGTTCAAGTAAAATGTTTTTTCTGTTAAAATAGTGTTGCCATGAAAATATGCTGTACAAGGGAGTGACACAACGAAGATGCCATGAATTACTTTAGCTGGTTACATAAAAATAAAAACGGTTTAACGTTGACTTTTCTATTGCCCCTGCGCCAGGCTATAAGCCCGTTTATCACCCAGCATCAGTAATAATTCTGATGAACAAATTTTGAAATCGCCGCTAAGGCTTACATACAATCCTAATATATCCTGCTGTTTAAGCGGTGTATCGTCAATGCTTTCGAAACGCACATTGTATTGGTTAACGAGCGTTGTATAAACCGAACCGGTTGGCCAAACCTGTGTGCCGCGGTTGCTGATATTAATGAGCCTGAATTTTACGCCCCCATGCCGCAGGCATTTATTGGCAATTTCAGCTGGCTGTTCATCGCTTTCAATAAAGAAATCAACGCCAATAATGTTTTCAGGGGCTGTTTCTTTTGATTCAAGCATGATATTTTTATCCAGCGCAAATTTTGTTTCGGTGGCCGGGGCATTCTCTGCCGGCGGCTTAGCGCCTTGTTCCGGTTGTTTTCCAAAGTTACTGATGATGGCTTCTGCAAATTGCGTGGTATCAACAGGCGGAATGGCCTTGTTGCCAAAGTCGCCGGTATGAACGCCCTGTTCCAATGTATAGAGCAAGGCATTTTCAATCATGGTGGCACTTTGCATTAAACCAAGATGGCGCAGCATGCCAATACCGCTTAACAATAAAGCGGTGGGATTGGCAATGTTTTTACCGGCAATATCCGGCGCTGTGCCATGCACGGCTTCGAATATGCAGATATGATCGCCTATATTGGCGGATGGAGCAAATCCTAAGCCGCCAATTAAACCGGCGCAGAGATCGCTTACAATATCGCCCTGCAGATTAGTTAAGACAATTACATCAAACGTATCAGGCTTTGTAACCAGTTTCATGCAGAGGTCATCAACGATTACATCATCAGCTTTAAGATCAGGATAATCTTTGGCCACTTCCTGGAAAACTTCAAGAAACAAGCCATCGGTTATCTTCATAATGTTGGCTTTATGCGCACAGGTTATGCGGCGTGCTTTTTTCCTGCGCGCCATTTCAAATGCATATTTAATCACCTGCAGGCTGCCGGGGCGGGTAATGATCCTGCGGCTGATGGCCACATCATTGGTGATCATGTGCTCAATGCCGCCATACGTGTCTTCAATATTTTCCCGCACAACAGTTATATCAATCGGAATGCCGGCTTTGCTGAAAACCGTATCCACGCCATGCAGGGTTTGAAAGTTTCTTGTATTGGCATACGTGTTCCAGGTTTTGCGCGCGGTAACATTGATGCTTTTCACGCCTTTGCCTTTAGGCGTTTCCATCGGCCCTTTAAATAAAATACCGACCGTTTCAATGGTTTGTTTAGCTTCGGGCGTCATGCCTGTATTGTAGCCTTTATCAAAAACCCATTTACCCATGTCAACGTTTACATACTCCAGCGGAACTTTTGCTTCGTAAAATATTTTTAATACGGCATCCATTATTTCCGGGCCTATGCCATCTCCTTTTGCAACTGCTATTCTTCGCATGGGGCAAATGTAATGTGCAGACGCGATAATATGCTTAGGTGATAACCAAATGGTGCCCTGCAACTTCCGTGAACTTTCTATAATGTTCTGTCCGGATATCCAGCAAGTGAAAATGGTAATGGTGTAACTACCAAGCAGGAAACCAAACAGAGGATTTTAAAAATTTTTTGCAGCAGCCGCTAAAATTTTTTCGGACCCCTTTTTTTGTAAAATTGCTTAGAATAGTTAAAAACTGCCGAAGCAGCACATTTCGCGTTTGTTGGTTTGTATTCTTGCGGCTTTTGCTTTAATCATTTCTTTGTGCTTATCGTTTTTATCTGATTGTTTCCCATTCAAAACTTCAAGCGG
>NZ_JASGEX010000195.1:0-2869 GCF_047606085.1 Parafilimonas sp. | reverse complement strand
TTTTCATCAATGCCAGAGGTTTGGGATAGCAATTGCTGTACAGTAATGCTATTGACGGCAGGAGGTGCAAATGGGATAAACCTGCCCAGAGAATCCTGTAAGTTTAATTTACCCTTTTCAACCAATTGCAAGATGGCGACTGAAGTAAACTGTTTGGTGTTTGAGCCAATATTAAAAATCATGCTATCATTAGTCGGCACATTGAGTTCGAGATTAGCCATGCCAAATGCTTTCTTATAAATAACAACCCCATTTTGTGCAACCATGACAACTCCGCCAGGTTCATTTGCTTTGAACTGGGTCATTAACAATTTGTCGAATTCTTCCTGCAAAGAGATTTGCGCAATGGCACGTTGAGCTATGCCCGTTACAATAACGAAGTTGAAGAATAAAGTTTTCATGGAGTTTATTTAGTGTAAATAAACGAATTTATTCGTACAAATTAAATTTCATCATTGTTTGAGTGTGCTTTAGCTAAATCTTATCCCGGTTAAAATTGAAAAGATGGTATTGGGACATACTCCTGATTTGTCCTACTTAAATACCATACACCTCACTTTGAAACGGTATTACACTGCGCAGAGGGCGTGACACACAACGAACAGGGCTTTATGCAGGTTGGGAATTAGTATCCCGTCCGCTGATAACCGCTGCCGATTGAAAATATTTTGATGAAGTTAAGAACTAAAGCTGATGGATATTCGTCTGCCCGAACTGATGCCGGGATTTGCGAATAGCTGATGATATATTCGTCAGCCCAACTTGCATAAAACCCCATGTTGCCTGCTGGCTTATTCAAGAACGTCTTTTGCTAAGTCAAAGCAATGAAACGGCGAATAAATTGTTCCACCTTTTCTCATAAGTCGCAAATTGAGTTCTTTAATAGAATTGATAATTTTAGGTTCGGTCAAAAGCATGGTCTCAAGTTCATCCAAATCTGAAAAATGAAAACGAATTTGGTCCGCACCAGCCGCCCTGTATTTTGACTGTTCCGCCCCCAAAGTTTTATAGTTGTTAAAAAGACGGTCAAGTTCCTCGTTATTGTCAAGGAAGAGACTTGTCAGGATAATGAAAGTAAATGGCTTTTTTGTTTTGCGTTCATAGCCTAAAACAAAAACTTCCATTGCATTTACATTCATACAGAAACATCTTGGATAAGTGCCAATGTTAGTTGATGGCATACAACTCAATGCCCAAAATGATAATTCTGTTTTCTTAAAAGCAGGCAAGCATTTTTTAATGTATAAGTTTAAAATTCGTTTGAGTTGTTGGTAATTTTCAACCAGCTTTAGCTTGTCAAAGTTTTGTCTGTATTTAATCTTATGTTTTGTTTCAACCGTAGCATATAAGTCGTAGCCATCGTTTGAAACCTCAATATCGTTTTCAAGCCAATTGTTTTGTTCAGTCGGGGAAATAATTAAATCAAGGTCTGTGTCGCCAATAATGCTTGAAACAAAAGTTTTATTGATGATTAAAAGCCCTTCCGCTTCTGCATTTTTGATAAGCCTTTCTTCAACTTCATTTAAGTCTTCTTTTCTAACTTCTATAAACCAATATCTGACTATATTGTCATAATTTTTCCTGTGCTGTGAAAACCTTTTTACGGCATCAATTGCTTGTCCAATGTAAAATGTATTGTCAGAAAAATTGAGCAAATAAATTCCACATCTTTTCTTCGATTTTGGGAATAAATCAGAAATCGAAAGTCTGCCTTTCACATCAAGTACTTCGTCAAATTTGAAACCCAAACCGTTTATAATGTCTGCTGGCATATTGTCCATGGAAATTTCAGGAAAGTATCCTACAAAGC
Source organism: Parafilimonas sp. (assembly GCF_047606085.1). Taxonomy (GTDB): domain Bacteria; phylum Bacteroidota; class Bacteroidia; order Chitinophagales; family Chitinophagaceae; genus Parafilimonas. Next base: position 1,059 of record NZ_JASGEX010000195.1, on the reverse strand, counting down.
TTGCAGGCAACGGGCCGCGTATTGGCGATGGGCGGGATTTTTAGCACTACTGTTGATACGAAGCACAAATGTTGAGTTTTGCACTTCCGTTGATACGAAGCCGTTCGCCCCGCCTATTGCCAATACGATGTTGGGTGCTGTTTTTATTTGTCTTGTCGTTCACTTTTTGAGTTAAAAAATAGTCGTCCAAAGATATAAACTATCCCTGAAATGATGAATGCAAAAATAAAACCTGTGATAAAGGAAAAATTTCGTCCTACGTCATTGGTTAAATTCTTCATCACTTCATTTAATTCTGCTGTTTGTTCGTCTGTGCTAAATAGTCCGTCTTTGTTTAAGTCTAATCTATTTGCTTCATATTGATAATAAATGTCGTCATACGTTGCACCGCCAACAATGAATAAATAGAAAACTAAAAAAACTGTTACTGCTGTCCAAAAAGTTCTATTTTTCTTGAACAATTTGTTGCGATAAAACAAAATGGCTAACAGTCCGACAATGCAGATAATACTTGGAATTGCTAAATGATATGGAATTGTTATTTCGTTCAAATTTCAGGTTGTCTTAAAATGGTTGATTTTTTAGTAACTGTCCAATAACAAAAAACAATAAAAGTCCCAAAGTCGGAAGTTCTACGAACAGAGTAATTGTCAATGCAAGTCCGTTTATATTTTTTGTCTGCGGTTTTAATTTCTGAATTGTCATTTTTGTCAATACGAAGAATAGTCCTGCCACCAACAAAAATGTCAAGTAAGTCAATGGGTGAAATGACGAAATAAATGTCAAAAGTTTGTTTATGAAATAAGTTATTCTGTCCATTGAATTTTCTTTCGGTGCAGGGCGGTCGCAAAATAGCACACAACGGGCAACGGCTTTGCGATGGTGCGGCAATAGCGAACCGTCTGTTGAGTTTTGCACCAAAGTTAAATAGAATTATTGAAGTTGAGCCTATATTCGTCGAGCCGCACTATTGCAAAACCGATGTTGGCTGTCTGCCGTTCTTGTCGTTCGTTACGTTTTTCGCTGTTGTCTGTTGTGTCGGCTGTGGGTTGGCGGTTT
>NZ_JASGEX010000194.1:0-31146 GCF_047606085.1 Parafilimonas sp. | reverse complement strand
ATATTTCATTGTCAGACCTCACCCCCAACCCCTCCCGAATGGTCGGGACAAGTTCTCCAAAGGAGAGGGGAGCTAAAACCGAACAACACAAAATCACTTTTTTACACCTTGCATAGTATAATAACAGTTCAGTTGGTTAGATGGTTTTCTAAAATGATTCTTTAGCAAGCATGCAATTGTAAAAAAATGATTAAAAATTCTCTTAACCTTATCAGCTTACTTTTTGATAAGCTTACATTCTTAAAATTGTTGCTACCGGTCTGACGCTTTTGAAGCGTCTGACCGCGTTCCGGAAACCGAATACGGTTTATCTGCATCATCAATGCCGCGTGTGGTATTGGGCGTATCGCTCATTTCAAAATGCAGCGTGCCGCCATTGATGATATCATCATACTTAATCCAGTTATGTTTATAGTTTACGCCGTTCAGTTTGGCTGATTGTATATACACGTTTTTAGCGCTGTTATTATCCGCTTCAATAATAAACTGCTTGCCGTTTTCCAGCGTAATAGTAATTTTATTAAATACCGGGCTGCCTATAACATACTGGTCTGTTCCCGGGCAAACCGCATATAAGCCCAAAGCGCTCAGCACATACCACGATGATGTTTCGCCCTGGTCTTCATCGCCCGGAAAACCATCGGGCCCGGCATTATAAATCCTGGCCATTATCTCCCGCAACTGCCTTTGCGATTTCCAGGGCTGGCGGCTGTAGTTGTATAAGTAAGCGGCGTGCTGCACCGGCTCATTGCCATGCGCATACTGGCCCATGCCTTGCAATACCATCTCTTTCATTTCATGTATCTCATGGCCATAAGAACCATATTTTACCACATTGGGCGCCGTGAATAAACTATCCAGTTTTGCATTGAATTTTTCATTGCCGCCCATCAGTTTTATTAAGCCGTTTATGTCGTGAAAAACAGACCATGTCCATTGCCAGGGATTGCCTTCGGTGAAAGGATCGCCCCATTCAGCAGGGTCAAAATGCTGCGGCGCCCATTCGCCGGTTTTGGTGCGGCCGCGCACAAAACCAACCGTTGTATCGAAGATATTTTTATAGTTGAACATCTGCCTTGCGAAAACATTTTCATAGAATGTATTGCCGGTGAGCTTTGCCAACCGGTAGGCGCACCAGTCATCATACGCATACTCCAACGTTTTGGCGCCGCTTTCGCTCACTTCTTTATACGGAATAAAGCCAAGGCTAAACCAGTATTCATGGCCTTCGCGGCCGTTTGAACCGCCCCAGAAACCTTTGTTGGTGGCTTCATGAAAATAAGCTTCCAATGCTTTTTGCGGATCGAACGTTCTTATGCCTTTTATCCATGCATCTGTTAGCAACGATATGGCGTGGTTGCCTACCATTACGCCGCTCATGCCGGGATTTGACCAGGTGGGAAAGAATCCATATTGCTGCTGTGCATCCAGCAACGATTGCATATACCTGCCTTCCATGGCGGGATGAAGAATATTGCTGAGCGGAAACTGGGCGCGGAAGGTGTCCCAGAAACCATTATCGGTAAACATATAGCCATCGTGAATTTTGGCATCGTAAGGGCTGAAATAGTATGGGCTTCCATCTTCTTTTATTTCATAAAATTTATGGCTGAACAAGCTAGCCCGGAACAGGCAGGAATAGAAAGTTGCTTTCTCTTCTTCTGTGCCGCCTTCCACTTTTACACGGCCTAATAAATCATTCCATGCTTTATCAGCAGCAGTTTTTGCTTCTTCAAATTTCTTGTAGCCGCCAAGCTCCTGCTTTAAAGTAAGCGCTGCCTGTTCAGGGCTTATATAGGATGAAGCGATCTTTGCATTCACGCTGGCGCCTTTTTTAAATTGTATGTAAGCGCCGCGCTGTTCGCCTGAATCTGAAAGGTTATTTGCATGGATGGAACTATCTTTATTGCTCCACGTTCCATAAGCGACAAAAGGCTGGTCAAACTGTATTACAAAATAGTTTTTAAATTCTTTTGGAATGAATATGCCGTTGGTTACATAGCCAACGATTTTTTTTTCCTGCGGGATGATTTGTATGGCGCTGAATTTTGTATAACCGTCAAATACCAGGAAGGCATCCTCTTTCGGAAAAGAAAAGCGCATGCAGGCGCTGCGTTCCGCAGGGCTTATTTCAGCAGTGATGCCGTTATCAAATTTTACCTTGTAATAAGATGGTTTTGCCGTTTCATTTTCATGTTTGAATGCAGCGGCGCGTTCTTCTTCATTCACCTTTAATTTGCCCGTAACCGGCATTAAACTGAACACGCCGTAATCGCCCATCCAGGGGCTGCACTGGTGCACTTCTTCAAAACCTCTTATCGTTGTGGCATTGTAAGTGTATTTCCAGCCATCGCCGTTTTTGCCGGTTTGCGGCGACCAGGAATGCATGGGAAAAGGCAGGGCAATTGTGGGATACACATTTCCGTAAGAGAAATCCCAGCTTGAATTGGTGCCTTGTAAGGTGTTTACATATTCAACCAATGGCTTTTGTGCATGCATATCATGAGCTGCAAGAAGCAATATGATAATAAACCCGGTTCGTAAAGAAGCAATCATGTTATAGTATAGAAGTGTTATTTAATGGAATAAAATCATTGCAGGCACAAATTCGCTTTCAGAAACTTTAATGCTTTGCTGATATGTTTTTCAACCGTGCTTACCGAAATATTCAAATGGCCTGAAATATCTTTATAGGAAAGGTCTTCGCTGCGGCTTAATAAAAATGCCTGTTTGCATTTTTCCGGCAATAAATTTATGGAACGGTTAATGTGATGCGCCAGTTCTTTTGTTTCGTAAATATGATATACAGCATTGTTTGAATAGGCATAAGCATAACGTACATATTTGCTGTAAGCATCCCTTACCACCTGTGAACGGAATTCATTCATGACCCTGAACTTCAGGGCCTGCGATAAATAAGCCCGCAGTGATACAGATAGCTCAAACTCCCGGCGGCGCCTGTAAAGGCTGATGAATATATCCTGCACCACATCTTCTGCTTTTTGTTTTGACTGCAGGTGCTTTAATGCTGTTTGGGTTAAAAAATCCCGGTAGCGGCTGTATATTTCATCAAAAGCTTTTCTGTTGTCTTCTTTTATAAGATCAAGCAGTTCACGGTCTGATAGTTGCTGGTAATAGTCATTTATGGTAATCATGGCAATCAATTTTAAAACTGCATAATGCAGCTTCTCATAAGTGGAAAAAACAATGGGGGCAAAATGAAAATTTATACCTGATATTAAAAAATTTTTTGTTTCATGTTTGGGCGGATTTGTCTCAAACTTTGCCGGGCATTTAATGGAAACCATTTTTGCAATAACCAGTTCAAATATTCTATAAAAATCATTTACCGATTTTAGATATGAAGCTTAAATAAGGCTTAGCAACACTTGCAAATTTTGATATTAAATTGAAGAAGACAATGAGCGATAAACAAAAAACAGGTAAAACAAAAAGAATAAAAATCATTATTGAGCGCAGCAATGACGTATTTAGTGCTTATGCAGAAAATGCACCAGGCGTGTATGGCATGGGCGATACCGTAGAACAAGCGAAACAGTCTGCTGTGGAAGGTATACGGTTATTTAAAAAATATAATAAACCTGAAAATATACCTGATATTTTAATGAGCGATTATGAAGTGGTTTTCAAATTTGACACGGAGAGTTTTTTAAATTTCTACAAAAAAATCTTTACAAATGCAGCGTTGGAACGCATGACAGGGATTAATCAAAAACAGCTTCAGCATTATGCCTCAGGATTAAAAAAACCTCGTCCCGCTCAAGTAAAGAAAATTGAAACTGCGATTCATAATCTTGGGAAGGAATTGCTGGCAGTAGAACTATAATTGGATATTGTAGCCAATCTATGTATATGAATTAAGATTATTCCTTATCACATTCCGGTTATTCAGAGATGGGGTGACATTGATTTAATTCACATTCACTGCATATTTGCCGTATGAGGAAATGCTTTGCATTTATTGTGTTGTTATTTTTCCTGGTTGATGCCCGCAGCCAGCCTTATTATTTTACACATTACCAGGTAGAAGACGGCCTTTCTAACAATGCCGTGCTTTGCATAATGCAGGATCATCTTGGCTTTATGTGGTTTGGCACCCGGGATGGCCTGAACCGGTTTGACGGGCTTTCCTATAAAATTTTCCGCAATAACCCGTCTGATAAAAAGAGCATTGGCAGCAATGCGATAATGAGCCTGTCTGAAGATGATAATAATGCAATATGGGTGGGCACGGAAAAAGGATTGTTTGTATTTGATGAATTAACGGAAAGCTTTACCCAGTTTAAGTATGCAGGCAATGGCTCTGTGCAGTCGGTAAAAGTGGTGGGAGATGATGTTTACTATATTACGCTTTATACACTCTATCGCTGCAATACAAAAACAAATGCAACAAAGGCATTTATACTGAATAAAGAAGTTACCGCTTACAATATTTTAAAGGATGGCAGTTTATGGATAACAACATCATCGGGCATTATTGCGAAATACAATGCCGCCGATGACAGCTTTGATGAAAGATATGATCTCTTTAATCATTCAGGTTATGTAGTTTCAAAATGGATACAGTCTGTTTATGATGCAGGCAACGGAACATTGCTGGTGGGCACATCGAACCAGGGCCTGAAATTGTTTGATATAAAAACAGCAGGCTATAAAGACCTGCTTACTTTAAATGCGGATAAAACGGATATCATTGTGCGGGATATTCTTGCCATCAATAAAAATGAATATTGGATTGCCACGCAGTCGGGCATTTATATTTTCAATACCGGCAATGGCAGTTATTATAATCTTCGGAAACAGATCGGGGATCCGTATTCCTTGTCGGATAATATTGTGCAAACGCTGTGCATGGATAAGCGGGGCGGTATATGGGCAGGCACTTATTTTGGCGGTGTAAATTATTATCCGAAGCAGGCGCTCGTTTTTAAAAAATATTTTCCCAAGGTAAATGAGAACGCCATCAGCGGCAATGCCATCAGCGAAATCCATGAAGATGAAGCGGGCATGTTATGGATAGGCACGGAAGATGCGGGGTTGAATAAGTTTAACCCGAAAACAGGCAGGTTCATTAATTTTAACCCGGCCCTGAACAGGCAAACTATTTCTTATTCCAATATTCACAGTTTGCTGGTTGATGGCAATAAAGTATGGGCAGGCACTTACCTGCACGGGCTCGACCTGCTAAACCAGGATGGCAAAAGGCTGCATAATTATAATATGCTTAACTCTTCCATCGGCAGCAATTTTACCGGCGCTTTGCTTAAAACGAGAAACGGTGAAATAATCGCCGGTACGGATAAAGGCGCCTATAAGTACATGCCTTCCGCCTATAATTTTGAACGCATCTATGCTTTGCCCAAAGCATTTTTCCGCGCTTTGTGCGAAGATGATGAAGGCAATATCTGGGGCGGCACGTATGGCGACGGCATTTATATTTATAACCCTTTAACCAATAAAGCAGCGCATTATTTCTTTTCCATCAATAACAACCAAAGCATTGCCGCCAACACCATTAACTATATTTATTATGACGGCAAAGGCAGGATGTGGTTTGCCACCGAAGGCGGGCTTTGCGCTTATGAACCGGCCATAAAAAAATTGCACATTTATACTTCAAAGGATGGCCTGCCTGCAGACGTTGTATATGCTATTCTTGAAGATGGGCACAGCAATTTATGGGTAAGCACATCAAAAGGCTTGGCAAGGTTTAATCCCTCCGCCAAAGAAGTGAGAACATTCAATAAATCGCAGGGCTTGTTAACCGACCAGTTCAATTACCGTTCTGCCTGTAAAGATGGCAACGGCATCATGTATTTCGGCAGTGTAAAGGGCATGGTTAGCTTCAATCCCGATTCCATCAGCAACAATAATTTCATCGCACCGGTTTATATAACCGGCTTCCAGGTATATAATAAAGAGCTGCCGATTGAACCCATGCACTCGCCGTTAAAGCAATCCATTACTTTCACCAATAAAATTGTGCTTTTGCATAGCCAGTCGTCTTTCAGCATTGATTTTGCGGCGCCTGATTACAGCGCCCCGTCTAACATTGCATACGCTTATAAGATGGAAGGGCTTGATAAAGGATGGACTTATCTTTCCAGCAACCGCAAAGCTTATTTTACAGAACTGAAACCGGGCAGCTATACATTTATTGTAAAGCGCATGAGCGATAACAATGAAAAAGCCAGCCTTACCAAACTGGAAATAGAGATACTGCCGCCATTCTGGCAAACGTGGAAGGCATATACCCTGTATGCTTTTATTATTTTGCTGATCACGTTTTTCACGATCAGGTTTTTTATTTACAGGTCAAGGGCAAGGCAGCAGCGCAGGCTTGAAAAACTGGCGTATGAAAAAGAAAAGGAGAACTATGAAGACAAGATAAACTTCTTTGCCAATGTGGCGCATGAAATTAAAACGCCGCTGACGCTGATAAAAGGGCCGATGGAAAACATCATGGACCAGATTGATGAGCTGCCTTCCATTAAAACGAGCATTGAGCTGATGAGCCGCAATACAGACAGGCTGATGCACCTGGCCAACCAACTGCTTGATTTCAGGAAAGTAGAAATGAACGGCTTTCATCTCAGCTTTAATAAAACAAATGTTTCTGATTTGCTGTATGATAATTATGTGCGTTTTAAACCAGTTGCTGATCAGCAGCATATCAGGTTTGATGTAAAGTCTGTTGAGCATTTATTTGCCTATACAGATGAGGAAGCGCTGAATAAGATCGTCAGCAATCTTATTGATAATGCCATTAAATATGCGGATACATCCGCTTCCATAGAGCTGAATTATGCCGGCGATAAGAAGGAGAAATACCAACTGATATGTTCCAACGATGGCTTTATTATTCCCGAAGAAAATAAAGAATTGATATTCGACAGCTTTTACCGCATAAAAGAAACATCCAGTCATGCGGGCACGGGCATTGGCCTTACCTTAAGCCGTTCGCTGGCCGAAATGCATGGCGGAACACTGGTGCTGAATAAGCCTGCAGGCAGCATGAATGTATTTGTGCTAACATTGCCGGTGCATCCGATCATTAACAATCAATAACAGCCATTGAATATGCAGCCGGTAATTTTATTAGTGGAAGATAATGTGGAGATACTCGATTTTATTGAAAGCAACCTGCAGGATTTATATGCTATTAAAAAAACAATCAACGGCAAAGTTGCGCTGGAGGTGTTGAGAAATGAAGTGGTTGATCTTATTGTAAGCGATGTGATGATGCCGGTAATGGATGGCTTTGAACTGTGCAGCATTATAAAATCGGATGTGGAGCTAAGCCATTTGCCGGTTATTTTATTAACGGCAAAAAATACCCTGCAGGCAAAGATTGAGGGGCTTGAACTGGGCGCTGACGTGTATATTGAAAAACCATTTTCGCCAAAATACCTGAAAACGCAGATCGCAAGCTTATTGGCCAACCGCAATAAGGTAAAGGAATATTTCGCCAACTCGCCTTTGGCGCATTTAAAAACCATTGCCCATACAAAATCTGACGAGCGTTTTTTAGACAAGGTAAACCAGGTTATTATTGAACACCTGCAGGACGCGGAATTGGATGTGGACCGCCTTGCAAAATATATGAATATGAGCCGGCCGACATTTTATAGAAAAATAAATGCTATTTCAGACCTTACGCCAAACGATTTAATAAATCTTACCCGTTTAAAAAAAGCTGCCGAGTTAATGACCGAAGGCCATAACATTAATGAAGTGTCCGAAATTGTTGGCTACAGTTCTCCTAAAATTTTCAGCAAAAATTTTGAAAAGCAATTCGGCATCATGCCTTCCGGGTACAGGCATCATAATACAAAGGGAAAGAGCTGATGGTTTTTTCAGCCTGTATATATTCTGAGAAACAAGCCTGTGATTCGCCGGATAGGGTAACATATCCACGCCAGGGCATCTTTGCAGATGCTTAACTGCAATCCGCTTTATCTTTGCCCGCAAAATTTTCGTATGCTGAAGATCGGAGTTTTTGGCGTTGGCCATCTCGGAAAATTTCACCTGAATAACTGGAAAGAAATTAAGAACGCAGAAGTAGTTGGCTTTTATGATCCCGGCGATAATAATGCAAAAGAAGTGGAAGAAAAATATGAACTGAAAAGGTTCAGCAGCGTTCATGCTTTGCTTGATAAATGTGATGCTGCAGATATTATAGCGCCCACCAATCTTCATTTTGAATTATGCCAGGCCGCTATAAAAAAAGGCAGGCATGTATTTGTGGAAAAGCCCATGGCTGATACGCTTGACCAGGGAAAGCAGATCGTGCAAATGGTAAGGGAGGCCGGCATAAAACTGCAGGTGGGTCATGTGGAAAGATTCAATCCTGCCTTTAAAGCCATAAGCAATATGGCTTTAAACCCGATGTTTATTGAAGTGCACAGGCTGGCGCAGTTTAATGCGCGTGGTACAGAAGTGAGTGTGATACTCGACCTCATGATTCATGACATTGATATTATTTTAAAGATTGTGAAAAGCGGTGTGAAACATATTTCGGCAAGCGGTGTAGCTGTTATGACCGATACGCCTGATATAGCGAATGTGCGCATTGAATTTAATAATGGCTGCGTTGCCAATTTAACCAGCAGCCGCATCAGCATGAAAAAAATGCGCAAGATGCGTTTGTTTCAGAAAGATGCTTATATCGGTATTGATTTCCTGGAAAAGAAAACAGAAATCATCAGGCTTAAGGCTGATGCTGACGGTAAAGACGCTTTTACCTTTGATATAGAAACGCCGTCAGGCAATAAAACGCTGGCAATCATAAACCCGCCTGCAACGCCTGTGAATGCTATAAAAGAAGAGCTGCAGTCGTTTGTAAAATCAATTGCACAAAATAAAAACACGGTTGTAAACGAAATTGACGGGCTGCTGGCAATGGAAGTAGCGCATAGCATTTTAGATAAGATCAGCAAAACAGCAAGCCGCATTTCCTGATGGGAGCGGAGCTTAAACAAACTTCAGTGCAGAACGTTCTTCCAGTATGCGTTCGGCAATCATCATATCAACAGGCCTTGTAATTTTTATGTTATCGTATTCGCCTTCCGTTAAACAAACTTCAGCGCCATAAGCTTCCACAACCGTTGCTTCATCTGTAAAACTGTCTGAATATTCCTGTTCAAAAGCCGGTAAAATAATGCTGCTTAAAAATGTTTGCGGCGTTTGAATAATGCGCACATCTTCCCGTTTTGCAACGGTATGATATGTATGGTTAATAATGCGTATGCTGTCGGTTGCTGCCACTGCGGGAACAGCGCTTCCATATTCCACTGCATTTTTATAACAGCGCTGAATTAGCGGTACAGAAACAAGGCAGCGCACGGCATCGTGCACAAACACAACAGATTCTTCTTTTACCTGTGTAAGCCCGCACTGCACGGAATGAAACCGTGTATCGCCGCCGGCAACAATATTAATCCGCTGCTTATCTGCAAAACTATCAATGATGGCTTTGCCCTTTTGTATATGCTGTTCAGGCAAAACCAGTATGATGCAAAGGTTGTTATAGGCCCTTAAAAATGTATCGAGCGTGTACCACAGCACAGCTTTTCCCTTTAATGGCAGGAATTGTTTTGGTATAATATTCCCCATTCTTTTACCAGACCCGCCGGCTACAATCACTGCATATTTTTTCATTCGTGCATATTTGTTTTTTCAGATGTCTCATGGAACCTCGCTATGCACATTCCCCTGTGTGAGAAAAAAATATCATGCTCGGTTTCATTGGGTAAAGAAAGCAAATTATTTATTTACTATTTCAGCGGCAACGCTATTGTTTGGTGAATGTATAGGGATCTGTTTCAAGAAACTCGTTCACTTTTATATCCACAGAAACCACTCTGGCCCCATCGGTTACAAAATGCAGGGGAAATATGCCATAAGCAGGGTTGCTGTAAATGAGCAGCCATTCATTGCTGTCCATATATTCAATTTTTGCCTTTACGCTGTGCTGGCTGAATTTGAGAATAAGGTCTCCGCCAATAACTCTTATGGACATATTTCCGAAAACGGGATTTGTATAATCTCCTGTATAAACGCTTAAAGAAAGCGGCGGCTTTTTGTTTTTAATACGGGCTTCATCAGATTCTATTTCGCGAAGCCTATTGTTTCGGGCTTCCAGGAAATTTGGCAAAGCCATTGCGCTGTAATCTTTTGCCGGCAGGCCAAAATAGGCATCTAAAATTTTATAGCGAAGCAATTCAAAGAACGACTGGTTATCGTTGTTGGTAAATATGGCGATGCCCAATTTTTCTTCGGGCACAAAACAGGTATTGGTCACGAAACCGTCCGCCCCGCCTGTGTGCTCAAATACCTGTTTACCGCCATAGTCGCTCATAAAAACACCCAGGCCGTAGCCATAATAATGATAAGGCAGAAAGGTGTTTTTCCGGCTGGTGATGATGGTGTTCATATCCCTCGTTGCCCGTATGGCAGGCCAGGGAATGATTTGCCTGCCATTATAACGGCCGCTGTCAAGCTGCATCAGCAGCCATTTTGAAATATCTTTTACGCAGCTTACGATAGAACCGGCAGGAGCGAGGTTATCCACATTATCATAAGGCAGTTTTTGCAGGGCCTCGCTAAACGAGTTGCTATAAGGCGTGGCAGCGCCTGGCATTTGCTCCATATTATTGCCAAGCGTATGTGTATTTTCCATGCCCAATGGCTCAACGATATTATCATGCACATACACTTCCCAGGGTTTGCCTGTAACTTTTTCAATCACCTGGCCTGCCGTTAAAAAGCAGGTATTGCAATAGCCCCATTGCTGCCTGAAATTGCCGGTGGGCTTCAGCAGCCGCATTTTATACATGAGCGAATCCCTTGAGTACTGTGAGTTCCAGAAAGTAAAATCGCCCTGAAAAGTTTTTGTGCCGAGGTGATGCGACAGCATATCTTTTATGGTTACAAGCTCCGTGGTGGTGCTGTCATATACACGGTACCAGGGAAAATATTTGGTTATCTTATCGTTTAAGGAAAGCTCGTTTTCGTAATCAAGCCTGGCAAGCGATGTGGCGGTAAAGAGCTTACTGTTGCTGGCAATCATAAACAAAGTGTTCTCGTCAACCGGTTCCTTTGTTTCCAGGTTGCGCACGCCATAACCTTTCATTAAAACCACTTTACCATCTTTTACTATTACAATGGCAAGGCCGGGAATATTCCAGCTTTTCATGCCTTTATTAATGTAACTGTCAATGCTGTCTTTTATAAATGCGGGTTGGGTTCTGGCGTACATGGTTCCTGTCAGCAAAAGAATACAAAGTATTATCTTTTTCATATAAGCAATTAAGCTTGAAAGATAAATTATTTAATAATAATTGCCCTTTTTAAGCAAAAACTGTACAGGAATTATTGTATTTAAAAGATTTGATAGTTTTTTAGCCCATTAGTTTTTTAGCTTCATAACTTAATACCTCGCTTACCACTTCGTGCAACGAGCCTTTTTTATCGTTCATTAAAAATTCAAGCAGCAGCTTATTTAAGTCGAGGCCGGTAGCGTTTGGCGGTAATACATTGGCAAGCTGGTTTATAATAAGCAGGTTTTGTTCTTTAAGGTTCTTTACGGCATTCCATGCTTCGACTGTTACATATATCTGTTGCGTGATGTTATAATCATATTCGGAGCGGATGCTTTGTATAAGCAGCATCTGCATTTCCCTGGCTGATGATGCAGGCTGGTTAACCCTGGTTATTACATTGGGAAGGGCGATTCTGTCAACCAGTATAAGCAAGCGTTCATACGCCTGCAATTGCATAGTTGTTGCGGTTTCCTTGTTTATCAGCCCATCACCGTTTTCATTTTTTGCACGTGTGGTAAAGATATATACAACGGCGGTCATCACAACTATTACAATAACCAGGATGATGATGAGGTTACTATCCACTGTTTTGTGTTTTATGCAAAATAAGCAATCTCTCAAAATAAAAGCCGGCTGATAAACAACCGGCTTTACTCTTATGCCCTGCGTGACGATCTTACATTGCGTTCCCTGGAAACGGGCTGCCGTTGCTGGCCGGACTGTTGCCTTTCCACTCGCTGCATTTGCTGATTGGATTGCTGTGTTGCTGTTCTTTGTTGCTGCTGGCGTTGCATTTGCTGCTGCATTCTCTGCCGCTGCATGCTTTGCTGTTGCTGCATCATCCTTTCAGAATATTGCTCGTACCGGTTCATTTGACTGCTCCGTTGCTGATTGCCATTATTGTATTGCCGCTGCTGGTATCTTCCCGTATTTGAATTGGACTGACTGTTTTGCTGCCGTATATTCTGCTGGGGCCTGCTGTTACTTATTCTGTCGCGGGAATCGGGCGACTGCCTGCTGTTGTTATTCTGCTGGTTATAAACCTCATTTGGCCTTTGATTGTTTATCCCGGCATTATTCTGAGACCTGTTATTTTGAGGCGTTCTCTGCCTTACGCCCGGCCTGTACATTTGCAGGGTGTTATTATTAACTGAAGTGCGGCCCGGAGCATTAGAATTTACCACCCTAACCTGGTTTACCGGCCTTCCGCTATATCTTTCCACTTCCGTACGGTTTGGCCCGGCCACAAAGCGCCTGTTATTATAAACCGTGGTATTATTAATAATGGTAGTATTATGAATGATGGTTGTATTGCGTGAAACGCCCACATAATAACGGTTTATATTACTGTAACCCATGTAGCGGGAAGGAGCAAATACCCACCTGTTATAGGGAATGCCAATGCCAATATTGATGCCTATGTGCATGCCGGGGCCTAAAGGCGACCATCCATAATAACCGCCGCCGGAACGCCATGCCACCCAGGCCGGCCCCCATTCATAATCAGGGATCCACATCCATCCATAAATAGGGTCATATACCCATCGGCCATAATGAAACGGCGCCCATCCCCAGCTAAAATCGGAGGCCCAGGTCCAGCCATAAGAAGTGAAAACCCAATGCCCGCCTGTAGAATAAGGCACAAACCCGGTGTAACGGGGCACCCAGCAACGGCCGTAAGAAGCAGATACCACCCAGCTTCCGTACGGCGTTAAAGCCTGGGTAAATACCCCGATGTTTACATCAGATGGCTGGTAATCATAATCAGACGGGTTATCATCATCGTTATAACTGTTGTCATCATCATTATAACTATTGTCATCATCATTATAACTATCGTCATTATCATTATAATCCTGGTTATTATAGCTGTTATCGTTATTACTGTAGCTTTCGTTATCGTCATAATAACCGTCATTTTGGGCAGACGCACTTACCGGCACACCGCAGGCGGCCGAGATAAGAAGCGTGAGCAGGGGCGGAGCAAGTTTTTTAAATAATGTCATTTTGTTCTTGTTGAATTTGTTCTATAATCATTCCGGTTTTTTAAGCCAAAACAAACACTTGTTTGTTAACATTATTAAGACGATGCAGGAACGATAAAGTTTAATTGATAACGGTACCTTTACGGTTTTAAGTATGCTTTACATTTTTTAAATATACAATTAAATTATGTTTCTATGCCATCTTTTGATATTGCCAGTAAAGTTGACCTTCAAACTTTGGATAACGCTGTAAATACGGTAAAAAAAGAAATAAGCAACCGCTTTGATTTTAAAAATTCGCCTGTTGAGATAAACCTGAATAAAAAAGATTTTTTGGTTACGCTGGAAGTGGAAAGCGAAATGAAAATGAAACAGGTGATTGATGTGATGATAAGCAGGAGCATGAAACAGGGCATAGACGCCAATGCTTTTGATTTTTCGAAGGATGCCCACCAAAGCGGTAAACTGCTGAAAAAAGAAGTGCCCGTTACCAATGGCCTGAAACAGGAAGATGCTAAAAAAAATTGTTAAGATCATTAAAGACAGCGGGCTTAAAGTGCAGGCTGCTATTATGGATGATATGGTGCGGGTTACCGGCAAAAAGATTGACGACCTGCAAGCTGTAATTGCGGCTTGCAGGCAGGCAAACCTGCCGTTTCCTTTGCAGTTTACAAATATGAAATCGTAGGGAGGAAAGCTGCGAGCTTTGAGCCATGGTTGAAAGGGAGTGATCCCGCATCAAGTGGGGGGACAGCTTCCGCCGTGATGCATAAAATTAATTTGCCTGTTACATAAAAACATTCAATCCTATTAGGCCAAAGGCTTTGCTGGTTTGCAATATTTATATACCTTCGCGCTCCAAATTTTAATTCCCGTAAGGTTCAACAAGAGTTCCGCCGGTGCGGAAACGCCAGCAGGGAGTAATCTTAATAAGATTATAATGCCTAAAGTTAAAACAAACTCCAGCGCTAAAAAGCGCTTTAAAGTAACCGGGAGCGGTGAAATTACCTTCCAGAAATCTTTCAAACGGCACATTCTTACCAAAAAATCAACCAAGCGCAAAAGAAACCTTCGCAAGAAAGGTGTTGTAGCTTCCCCCAACAGGGATTTTGTAATGCGCTTATTGCGTTTGAAATAAACCGCCATCCCCTAAAGGGGAGTAATTAAAAAACAAATTCTAAAAACATTTTCTGATGCCTGCAGCTTGTGGCTCGCAGCACACGGCTAAAGAAAATCAGAAATCAAAAAATTATAAATTATGCCACGTTCAGTAAATGCAGTTGCATCAAGGGCAAGAAGAAAAAGAGTATTAAAACAGGCCAAAGGCTTTTATGGCAAGCGCAAGAATGTTTATACCGTTGCCAAGAATATTGTAGAAAAAGGTCAAACCTACGCTTATGTGGGCCGTAAGGTAAAGAAGCGCGATTACCGCCAGCTTTGGATAGTTCGTATTAATGCGGCCGTAAGGGAAGAAGGCTTAACGTACAGCGAATTTATTCATAAGCTGAATGAAAAAGGCATTGAACTGAACAGGAAAATGCTTGCCGACCTTGCCATGAATGCACCTGAAAGCTTTAAGGCCCTGGTAGCTTCGGTTAAATAATCAAACTTTCGGTTTGAGATTATAAAAATTTAATCCCGCAACATGCGGGATTTTTTGTTTTTTGATTATTGCAATCAATTATTTTTGTTGGCTCTTGTCAAAAAAAATCAGGAATAAGAACAGGAAATGACAAATACCTACACTTCGCTTGTAAAGCAAACCTTTCATTTTCCGCAGGAAGATTTCGATTTGAACAATAACGGATACCTTGAATTTAACGGGCTTGACATAAAAGCATTAATTGATAAATATGGCACGCCTTTAAAGCTAAGCTACCTGCCTAAAATAGGCATGCAGATAAATAAGGCTAAAAAAATGTTTGAAACGGCTTTTAAAAAACATAAATACGAAGGCAGCTATAATTATTGCTATTGCACAAAAAGCTCGCATTTTTCTTTTGTGGTTGAAGAGGCGCTGAAGCATAATATCAACCTGGAAACTTCTTATGCTTATGATATAGAGATCATTAACCAGCTCTATAAAAAAAGGAAGATAACCAAAGATATATTCATAATCTGCAATGGGTATAAGCAAAGAGCTTATACATCGCGGATTGCAAAGCTTATCAACTCAGGTTTCAGCAATGTTATTCCCATATTGGATAATAAAGATGAATTGCAGATGTATAAGCGCAGTGTGCGGCAGCCTTTTAAACTGGGTATCCGCGTGGCTGCGGAAGAAGAGCCTACATTCCCTTTTTATACATCAAGGCTGGGCATAAGGGCAAAAGACATTCTTGAGTTTTATGTAGATGAAATTGAAGGCTATGAAGATAAGTTCCAGCTTAAAATGCTGCATATCTTTTTAAACAAGGGCATTAAGGATGATATTTATTACTGGAGCGAACTGAACAAGATCATCAACCTCTATTGCCAGCTAAAGAAAATTTGCCCGGAGCTTGATTCCATCAATATAGGCGGCGGTTTTCCCATAAAACATTCACTGGGCTTTGAGTACGATTACCAGTTCATGATAAATGAAATTGTTGGGAATATAAAGAAAGCCTGCAAAAAAGCAAAAGTGCCCATGCCGGATATTTTTACTGAATTTGGCAGCTTTACCGTGGGCGAAAGCATGGCGCATATTTACAGCGTGGTGGGCCAGAAAGTGCAAAACGACCGTGAGCGCTGGTATATGATAGACTCCTCTTTTATAACAACATTGCCTGATACCTGGGGCATTGGCGAAAAATTTTTAATGCTGCCGGTTAATAAATGGGAGAACGAATACCAGCGCGTGGTGCTTGGCGGAATGACCTGCGACAGCCATGATTATTATGATTCGGAAGAGCACATCAATGAAGTGTTTCTTCCAAAATTAGAAAGCGAAGGCAATAGCAGCGACCCGGCCAATAACGAACCGTTATATGTGGGCTTTTTTCATACGGGCGCTTATCAGGACCAGATAAGCGGCTATGGCGGCATAAAGCATTGCCTTATCCCTTCTCCCAAACATGTGATTGTAGGATATGATAAGAACGGAAAATTAACAGACTGGTTGCATGCAAAACAACAATCGGCACAAAGTATGTTAAAGATTTTAGGTTATTTATAAGATGTCTTAAACTTTAATGCACTGTGCGCATCTTATACATTCCTAAAAATAAATTACCATGAAGAAATTATTAGCTACAATGTTTGCTGCTGCTGTGCTCTTCACAGTTTCAGCATCTGCACAACCCCCGGGCGGCGGAGGCCCTGGCGGCGGCCGTATGAATGAAAAGGTAAAACAGTACTTAACCGATTCATTAGGCGTATCTGCAGCCAATACAGATTCGGTATTGGCCATTTCCCAACGTTCCATGCAGCAAACACGCAGTATTATGCAGGATGAATCTTTAAGCCAGGATGAGAAAAGGGAAAAAGCAAAACCGATAAGGGATGCCGCTAAAGAAGAAATGAAAAAATACCTTACTGCAGAGCAAATTGAAAAGCTTGAGCAAAAGCAAATGGAATGGAGGCCGAAAAGAGGCGGCGGTCCTGGTGGCAATCAACAATAGCCAGTAACAAATAAAAAAAGGTTCCGGTTACGGAACTTTTTTTATGCCTTTACTTTAACTGGATTACAAAGTGTTTACCGGAAGCTTTCTTTTATCTTTCAACAACCTCAGCATTTGCAATGCCACCGCCATAAATATCAATGCAAAACCTATGTAAAAATACCTGCTTAAAGTTTCGTTTTCCCTGTAAAGAATAAAGGCAAGTATAATTCCATATACCGGCTCCAGCGTAAGTGTGAGATTTACGGTAAAAGCGCTTACCTGCTTTAATGCATTTATGTATAAAACAAAAGTAAGTATGGTGCAGAACCAGCTTAAGATAATCAGCCACAGCCAGTCAAAATGCTGAGGTATGTGCCGGGCAGCAGGAAACAGCATGTTATAAAAGGGCAATAAAATGCTCAGGCCGATAAAACCGCCGGTTAACTGGTATAAAGTAATGGTATCATGCTCATGCCCGGTTATCAGTTTTTTATTCATTACCGATACAATTACGGTGAGCAGGGCAGAAACAAGCCCAATATAAATGCCTGTGGAAAAACGCAGGTTGGTTGCATAAATTATGGCAATGCCGCCCAGGGCAAATAATCCTAAAACAAGCTCATACAAAATTATCCGGCGCCTGAAAAATACCGGTTCAACCACCGCACTTAACAGCCCGGTAGTGCTTAAACAGGTTAGTGCAATGGACACGTTTGAATATTTTATGCTTCCGTAAAATGCAAGCCAGTGCAACGAAAGCACGGTGCCTATTGCAGCAATTTTGAGAAAATCTTTAAAAGAAATGGAACGGATGCGGTTTAAAAAATAAAAGAATATCCATAAGCTAACCGTGGTAATAAACATGCGCCACCACACCAGCCAGCCTTCGTTTAAATGAATAGCGCGGCCAAGTACGCCGGTAAAGCCCCAGAGAAATACAGCAATATGCAGGCGTATTAAAGCAGTTCTCATTATGCGCAAAGAAATTAAATGATACCGGTAATCTGTCATGTATTTACTAAAGAATCTTTCAGGCTCCTTTGCTCCGGGCAACAGTCTGGTTCACATAAACTATTCTCCTTTATATTCGCTGCGCTTCAAACAAGAACTATGTTTATACCAAACCATACTTTATTAAAGAAATATGCGCAGGTAATGGTGTTGTATGCACTGAATAACGGCAAAGGCATTAACAAAGGCGATACCGTTTTCCTGGTAGGGCAGGAGTGCAGCAAGCCGCTTTATCTTGCTATAGCTGATGAAATTTATACGGCGGGCGGTAATATCATCACATATTTTCAGCCCGACAATACCCGTGGGCAAAGCCTGGCCCGCATGCTGCTGGAAAAAGGCAGTGATGAACAAATATCATTCTTCGCAAAGCCTTACTGGCAGGGTATTGTAGATGCTGCTGACCATATCCTTTTTATTATTGCCGAGCCTGATATACATGCGTTTGAAGGGTTGCCCTCTTCCAAAATAAGCCGCATGAACAGTGCCAGAGCGCCTTATATGGCCATGCGGGAAAAGAAGGAGCAGGCAGGTAAATTGTCGTGGACGCTTTGTTTATACGGAACCCAGTCTATGGCAGACGAAGCAGGCCTTTCACTGGAAGATTACTGGGAGCAGATAATTGAAGCCTGTTATTTAAGGGAAGATGATCCCGTGCAAAAATGGAAACAGGTACAGCAGGAAATTGAAACCATAAAAGATAAACTGGACGCCCTGCCGATAGAAAGATTATTTATTAAAGGCGATGCGGCTGATTTAACTATTCAAATCGGTGATAACCGCAAATGGTTAAGCGGCGGCGGTAAAAACATTCCCAGCTTTGAAATATTCACTTCTCCCGACTGGCGCGGCACCAATGGATACATACGTTTTAATCAGCCTTTGTATTATTCAGGCAAACGCATTGCCGGTGTTTCATTAAAGTTTAAAGATGGCGTTGTGGTTGAATCTTCAGCAACGGAAAACGAGGATGCCTTAAAAGAAATGATAGCGCAGGAAAACGCGGATAAGGCAGGAGAGTTTTCATTAACCGATAAACGACATTCACGCATTACAAAATTTATGGCCACAACGCTGTTTGACGAGAATATGGGCGGCGATTATGGCAATACGCATATTGCATTGGGCAATGCTTATAAAGATACCTATCCCGGCAACAGGATGAATGTTACAGAAGAACGATGGGCGGAGATGGGTTATAATGCCTGCCCCAAAGTGCATACAGATATAATAAGCACTGATAACAGAACGGTAACTGCTTTATTAAAAGACGGAACGCAGCAGGTGATATATAAGAATGGCATGTTTACCATCTGATCGTTTTTGTTTAAAATTTTCCTGAAAAAACTGCACCGGTGATTTAATAAAACCGGGTGCATCCAAACCTTCGCTTTATTTTCTTTTCCTGAAGGGAAGGGCATTATTACACTAATGCCTGATTGAACCTTAAATTAAAATTTAGGGCAAGGCAGGAACTTGCCGTCAGGGTGCTGAAGTATGTAGATTAATGAAATTTCCATACCTCCGCGGCTTTCAGAAGCTGTTTTAAGATCGGAGATATTTATATCGTAAGTAGCCCCAATGCGCAGGGTGCTAAATTCAAGGCCTATGTAAGGGATAAGTGCATCGCCAAAGCGCATCCATGCGCCGCCGTAAAAACTCACCGGGTTGTTATCCGTTTCGGGGTTGCCGGCCATAAACTGCATGGCGCCACCTAAAAGGGTTTCCCTTGCACCGGCCTGCGTGCTAAAGAGGCCGCTTACATGCAGGGTTGTTTGATCTCCCACCGGGAAGTACCCGCCGGCATGTATGGTAGCGCGTGGGTAGAGCTCATAATTTACGCCCGTAAACTCCTGCTTGGGGCGATTAATATGATATAAGCTTACGCCGCCATAAAAATTATTCCGGTCACTTGTGCTCACGGTGTAAAGTATGCCGGCATTCAAATCAAAATAGTTGGCTTTAAGGGTGGAGTTATTAAAAACTTCCTGCGTGGGGTTTGTAAAACCGGAGGCCGTTAACTGGTCTTCAAAAGTTAATTTGGATGTGTTGATAAGCATGTTAGAATAGGTGGCCTGGAAGCCAAGCCCCAGTTGTTTATAGCCATCTTCATCCAGACCTTTATGATAAGCTGTGGAAAGCGAAAAATAATTAAAGGCAACGGCGCCTGCGGCGCTTTTATCACTATAGCCCATCAGGCCAACGCCCCATACGTCGCTTTCAGGAATTTTACTGGCAAGAATGGGAAAATCCACCGATGCCGTCATTGTTTGATAAGCCCTGTTTATGGTTGGCCATTGATTTCGGTAATTAACCGCACCACGCACCATTCCATTAAACTTGCCGGTAAAGGCAGGATTAAGCGTAAGGGGAGAAGAGAAGAATTGTGAAAAATGCGGGTCCTGGGCAATGGCTGTTGCAGTGATCAATAAGCAAAAAATGGTAACAAATAATTTCATTATCAGAATTTAATAAAACGGACTTTATTCAATTTTATTGAAAACGAACAATATTTTTTTAAAGTGAAAAGAGACAATTACAGTTTATGTTTTGTCAGGATTGTGTTTTTGGGCCAAATGCAAGATCGCCTGCATCGCCTAAACCCGGCACAATGTAACCCCTGGCTGTTAATTCATCATCAATATCACCGCACCAAATATATATTCTTTCCCCAAATTCCCTGAGCACATATTCAATTCCCGCCGAAGCTGCAATAGCAGAAACCACGTGTATTTGCAAAGGGTTGCCGCTATCTTTTAAGGCCTGCAATGCCGACACAAGTGAAGAACCGGTTGCCAGCATAGGATCGCAAAGAATAAGCACCCTGTCGTCCAGCGAAGGGGTACTAAGATATTCGAGGTTTATTTCAAAGCTGCCGTCGCGGTGGTGTTTGCGGTAAGCAGAAATAAAGGCATTGTCGGCTTTGTCGAAATAGTTCAGCAAACCCTGGTGCAATGGCAGGCCTGCCCTAAGTATGGTTGCCAGCACGGGCTGCTGTTTTAATACCTTGCTTATATGAATGCCCAGCGGGGTTTGAATTTCTTTTTCCTCCCACGGCAGGGTTTTGCTTATTTCGAAAGCAATGGCTTCGCCAATGCGCTCCAGGTTGCGCCTGAAACGCATGCGGTCTGTTTGCACTTCCGTGTTCCTTATTTCGCTTATCCAGTTAGTTAATAAGCTGTGTTTGGCGCTCAGGTTGGTAACCATGCCACGAAGATAAAGTAGTTTTCAGTTCGGCGAATTATACTTGTGAATAGATGAAAACTGTTGGGAGCTGCCTTGGCGAAACCAGTTACTAAAACAAGCGTTAAATAGAAACGATATTCCTTCTTATGGCTTCCAGCGCCATGCCCGTGCGGCTTTGTACATTTAGTTTCTTAAACAGGTTTTCGCGATAGCCATCAACCGTTCTTTCTGAAACATGCATGGTTGATGCAATCTGTTTATATGTGGCATCGCTGCAGGCAAGCTGCAAAAATTCTTTTTCTTTATCTGTAAGCTGCAGTTCTTTTTCTTTATCCTGGTGCTTCAGCAGCCGGCGGTAATTTATATTGGCTGCATCTGAATTATAATACCCTTTCTGGTATATTTCATGCAGCGCCTTATTCAGTTCTTCAGGATGAATATCTTTTAAAAGATAAGAGCAGCACCCGGCTTTTATCATGCTGATGATGGTGGCATCATCGTCTTTCATTGAAAGCGCAACCAGTTTTACCGCCGGAAATTTTTCAGAAAGATATACTGCGGTTTGCCTGCCGTCCATTACGGGCATATTTACATCGAGCAGAATTATATCCGGCTCTGTTTTTTTTGCTTCAAGTTTATCAATCAGGTCTTTGCCATGTATGCCTTCTGCAATAATGGTAAAATCTTCCAGGCTGCCAATAAGCAGGCTGAGTGATTTTAAAAACAACTGATGGTCATCTGCTATGCCAAGGGTAATATTCATGGTTTAATATTTCAAAAAGTTAAGCAACTGTTTTTAATTTAAAAGCCTGTTTTTTTGATAAGGACAGGCGGCTTTTGGTTATTTGCTTAAAAAATACCGGTTGCTGGCATTCCCGGCTAAGCAAGCTCCTTGTTGTTCACCGGTATTTTAATCAGCATGCAATATGTATCGGCGCGCCTGTATTGCCATTTAATACTACCGCCAAGCAATTGGATGCGCCGCTGCATACTGCCTGGCACCGCATGCTTTTTTGCTGAAAGCTGCGCATTGGGGTTGCTGTTATTTTCAATAATAACCTCAGCAAAATTTATCCTGTTCTTTAATTGAACGTTTATATTATCAGGCAAATGCCGTTTAATAATATCCTGTAAGGCTTCACATACTACCCTGAACAGTATTACCTGGGCGCCGGGCTCCATTGGCAGTTTTTCAAAGTCGCTTATTATTTCAACCTGCACTTTTCTCAATACATTAATTCTTTCTTTCTCTGCCTTGAGGCTGCAAACGAAATCAAAATAAGGAAGCCAGCCGTTGTGCAATGTTTTTGATAATGAGCGCAGGTCGGTTATGGCTTTGGCAAGTGTTTGTTCTGCTGTTTTTAATGTATCGGGCGGCTGTGTTAATTCCATCACTGTCATGCCAAGTAATAATTTTGTAGTGCTTAGTAA
The DNA here is from genome assembly GCF_047606085.1 of Parafilimonas sp. GTDB lineage: Bacteria > Bacteroidota > Bacteroidia > Chitinophagales > Chitinophagaceae > Parafilimonas. The sequence continues at coordinate 8,604 of NZ_JASGEX010000194.1, read as the reverse complement.
CTGGCCAATATTATCGTGCAATGCCGCACTTATCTGGCTGAATGAATATTCCTGCGTTTCAAGTTGTGATAGCAGTAATTCATGTTCTAACCGGTTTCTCATACTTTCCCTGGCGTTCTTTTTATTCTTCCCTTGTTTATACAATATTCGGCTTTTTGCAACTGCTATAAAAGCGTATTTTACGCATATAAACAACGGGAATTTTCCCGTGGGCAGCGCCAAATATTTTTTTGAAACCAGGAATCGGTCAGCGGGTCAATATTTCTTCCTATTGGTGCAATTATTTGTTTTTTAATTCTCTTTATAGCCAAAAAGTACAATGCCTGCGCGCTGCGAAGTCTCCGGACCTGAAGTGTTCGAAACCTGCATTAGCGATCCGCGATCCATAGGATCGCCCACGTGTGCAGAAATAATTGTGCCAGGGTGGATTTCCACACCGTAGGTGTGGTACATGTAAACGTTCCGTTCCAATGGAACGGTAAAGAAACATTACGGGCAGCATTGTACACACGTTTAAGCCTCATAGAGGCTTTAAGAAAATGGTTTCGAACAGCTATGATCTCCAGACTTCGCAGTTGCTATGCGCCAAGTCTCTTACTTGTTTAAATAAATTTATTCAGGCTTCACTTCTTTAATTTTAATATAATAATGCTTATCAATCCACGCTGTATCAAAAAAGAAAACATCACCCAGGCTTCTCCATTTTTGCGTTGGCTTTATGCGGATGCTTTTGCCATCATGCAATAAAACAAGCTGTAGATTGAAGCCTGCCACACAGCTATCCCAGCGATAATAGACTTTCTTTTTATCAGGTGAATAATAATAGCTCAGTTGCGGAATCTGAATGTGGCGTAAATACTGGTTAAACACTTTACTGAAATCTATGCCTGCATTTTTGCTGATATAATTTTCTATTTGAGGCGCAGTAACAGTTTGATGATAGAAAGTTTTACCAAGGCCGCGCAAAATGTTGCGCCATTTTGCATCGTTGTTTATGGAATGGCGAATGGTTTGCAGCATATTGCCGCCTTTGTAATACATGTCGCCGCTGCCTTCTTCATTTACATTATAGTGCGCAATAATGGGCTCGTCGTTTCTTATCTTTTTGCGGGTGCCATAGTTGTATTCATTACCGGCCTCTTTGCCAAACAAATATTCGGTGTATAAAGTTTCGCTGTAGTTGGCAAAGCTTTCATGAATCCACATATCTGCCAGGTCTTTTGAAGTGATGTTATTTCCAAACCATTCATGGCTGCTTTCATGTTCAATAATAAAATCCCATTTCAGGCCCCAGCTGCTGCCGCTTAAATCAGTGCCAAGATAGCCATTGCGAAAATGATTGCCATAACCTACTGCGCTCTGATGCTCCATGCCTAAATGCGGCGATTCCACCAGCTTGTAACTGTCTTCATAAAAAGGATAAGGGCCAAACCAGTATTCCAGGGAATGCAGCATTGATTTCGCCTGCTGAAACTGCATTTTGGCAGAATCAAGGCTATAATCAAGCACCCAGAAACTCATATCAAGCGTGCCTTTTTCGCCATGCAACGTATCCCTCCAGTTCACATATTTGCCAATGTAGGGAATGATGTTATAGTTGTTGATAGGGTTTTTTACTTCCCATGCCCAGGTAGCCGTGCCATCACTGTTTTTTGTGCCGGATGTAAGCCTGCCGTTGCCAACGGCTACCAATGTATCCGGCACAATGACGGTAAGTGAAGCGCCGTTATCAGGCTCATCACTCTGATGGTCTTTGCACGGGTACCAAACACTGGCGCCCAATCCCTGGCAAGCCACGCTCATCCAGGGCCGGCCCAATTTATCTTTCTTCCATATCCAGCCGCCATCCCAGGGCGGGCGAATGGCTTCGCGGGGTTTGCCGTGGTAGTAGATGGTTACTTTCTGAATTGTATTAGCGGGCATCTTCTGAACATGTAAATACCAAACATTTGCAGCAGTTCCATTATGTTCAAAAGCGCCTTTGGCCTGAACAATTCCATTCACAGCAAAGCTGTCAATTTCCAGCGGCGGCTGCAGGTCAATCTGCATGCGGCCGGCACTGCTTTTTACTTTACATGTTATGGTATTGCTTGCTTTTATCGTTTTGCTTTCATAATCCGGCTTCACTGTAATATCATATTTCAGCACATCCCACCAGGCGCGTTCCGGCGTAATGCTGCCGCGTAAAGTATCGGCATGCGTAAATGTTTTCGTTTGTTGTGCATATAATGAAGCTGTGAGCAGCGAACTGTGGGCAATGAGCAAAAACAATAATTTTTTCATTGTATGATATTCTTGAGGACTTTATGCAAAGACGCAACGATTACAAAGGAAAAAAAGCACATTTTTACGCTTCTTTTTTGCTTTCGTGAAACTACAAATTTATAACCCGATCAAATCATAACCTTTACCGATTTTCACAAAAGATTGCTGTAATCTGCCTTTATGCGTATCGGTTATAAAAACCTGTGCGCCGCTTTGCACGCAAACGTATTCCAGCAGGTTCTGCATGCGGTTTTCATCCAGCTTTTCAAATACATCATCCAGCAATAAAACGGGAGGGAAGCCTTTATTTTCTTTCAATGTTTCAAAAGCGGCCAGTTTAAATGCAAACAATAAGCTCTTGCGCTGTCCCTGCGAGGCAATGCTTTTAAAAACGGTTTGCTGCAATCCCATTGCAATATCATCTTTATGAATGCCCGTGCCGGTACGCTGCAGGTACAAATCGCGCTGCAGGTTTTGCTGCAACAGTACTTCAAACGGGTTATTGTTCAACTGGCTTTCATATTCCAGCGAAAGCTTATCATCATTATCCGCAATAGAAATATATTGCTGCAAAACCTGCGGAAGAAACCTGCTTAAAAATTTCTGCCTTCGTTCATAAATAAAACTGCCTTTTTCAAGTAATTGATTGTTTAAAATTTCAAGCAATGATTCATCATAGCTATTACGCTCGGCGGCAAATTTTAAGAAGCTGTTGCGCTGCTGGAGAATTTTATTATAGGCAATCAGTTGTTCAAGGTAATCGTGCTGTAATTGTGATAATAATGTATCAATAAACTTCCTGCGCTCTTCGCTGCCTTCGGTTATTAATGCCACATCATCAGGCGCAATCATAATGCACGGGAATTTGCCGATGTGCTCTGAAAATTTTGTATAGCTTTCCTCATCAGCAGAAAATTCTTTACGGTTGTTTTCACGTAAAATGCAAACGAGCTTGTGGTTTTCCCCTGCTTTTTCAAACCTTCCATCAATGCGAAAGCCGGCAAAGCCGTCTTTTACGCTTTGTGCATCGGGGCGGTTAAAACTGCTTTTGGTAAAACATAAATAATAAACTGCATCAAGCAAATTGGTTTTGCCGCTTCCGTTCCGGCCATAAATACCAATAATATTTTCGTTGAAACGGAAAGATTCAAAACTATAGTTGCGAAACTGGGTGAGCGTAATTTGCCTGCATGCAAACATGCAGGCAAGATAGTATTTCTGTTTAATGTAATGCAGGTTAACGGCAAATCGCCGGAGGCGATAAACCGAAACTGCGAAGCGAAGACGCTTCGCAGCGCACTACTAACGTTTTACTTTATCAATGCCATTATAAATATCAGCAAGGCTGATGGTAAAATTAATAGATGGAATGGTTAACGATTGGCTCAGATCTTTTGTTTCAGATAAGGTCCAGGTATCATCTTCATTCTTCACATACAGCACTGCGTGAATGGCTGCAGAATCAATAAGAAGGTATTCATGTAAAGATGCTATTTCCCTGTACAGATCGAATTTGGCGCCACGGTCGTAGTTGGCTGTTGATGGCGAAAGAATCTCTATAATAACAGACGGGTTTGTAATGGTATCAAATTCATCATCTGCAAATGCCGGTTCATTGCAGAGAACGATAATATCAGGATAAGTATATAAGGTATTGGATGGAATGTGAATGCGCAGGTTGCTACCAAATTCGTTGCAGCCTGTATCTTTTAAGAAATTGTGTAATGCGCCTCTTAAATTGCTTTCTATAAGATTATGCCTGAATGATGCACCGCTCATGGCAAAAATTTCACCTTTGTAATACTCATGCTTATCCAAGGCATCGCGCTCAAAGGCGAGGTATTCCTGCCGGGTTATAAATTTTGTTGCGGTTTGCTGCATGTATCAAAGATACAAATGTTTTACAGGAATGGTAACAACCGGAAGGTTGAACATGGTCAGACGCTTGAAAGCGTCAGACCAATAGCTGCGGTCAACAAACCCGCTGATTTCTCCTGTAAATTATTATTGTTTTTTGCCGGAAGGAACCTTTGATGAAATTTTTCATGCCTGCTTTGGGTGATTTTAGCCTGAAAAGTTTCATGCCGGTTTGAGTAAAACTTAGGGATGTTAATTCAGGAAACCATAGCCGTCATGAAAATATATAGTACAAAGGGAGTGACTCCCGAAAAATCGGGACAGGCCAACCGTGATGCCACAACGATATTTGCCGGTAACCAAAAAACATTCATCAAAGCTATGCTTTGCTGCAAAATCTTTCTTAAAATAACATTAAAAGGTAATTTATCAACAGGGCAACCGTTGTTTTGTGGTTGAACGTATTTTGCATTCATCTAAATAATAACGAATGGGATTTTTATTACAGGTTGATACGGCTAAGCTTGTAAACACGGTTGCCCAGCAACCTCAAACTATGAATTTATGGAGTTTACTGAATAAGGGCGGCTGGATTATGTACCCGCTGTATGTGTTACTGGCTGCGGCTATTTTTGTTTTTTTTGAGCGGCTGATTGCTATACGTAAGGCCTCGAGGATTGACGCCAACTTCATGCACATTATACGCGATAATATTATTACCGGCAATATTAACGGGGCAAGGAACCTGGCGCGCAATACAGACAACCCGGTGGCGCGCATTATTGATAAAGGTGTTCAGCGCATTGGCAAACCCATTGATGCCATTGAAAAAAGCATGGAAAATGTAGGCCGCATTGAAATGTATAAAATGGAACGCAACCTGAATATACTTTCATTAATTGCAGGCATTGCGCCTATGTTTGGATTTCTGGGAACGATTGTGGGCATGCTGCAATTGTTTTCTGCCATTGCATCAACCGGCGAACTGGAACTGGGTGAAATTGCCGGCGGCATTTACACAAAGATGATCACTTCGGCATCGGGCCTGATAATTGGTTTGCTGGCTTATGTGGCTTATAATTTTCTGAATACGCAGGTGGATAAAACCGCCAATAAAATGGAAATAGCCAGTGCAGAGTTTATTGATGTGCTGCAGGAACCGACACGGTAACCCCCATCCCCTGAAGGGGAGTAATTAGGATGCATCATGATTATTGAGGAAATTAATTTTACAAACGAACTTAAAAATTCTCCGCTGCGGCGGAGATAGGACTTATGAATATTCGAAGAAGATTTAAAACACATGCAGAAGTGCATGCAGGAACATTAAATGATATCCTGTTCATCCTGCTGTTCTTCTTTTTAATTATATCAACACTGGCTAATCCGAATGTTATTAAAGTAAACAATCCCAAAGGCACAAAAGATACCAAGGCTAAGCAAAATATTGTTGTGTCAATTGATAAGGACCAGAACATTTATATAGCGCACCGAAAAATAGATGCTGCAAGCCTTGACAGCCTTATAAAGTTTGAGGTTGATAAAAACCGCAGCACCGTTGACACGCCTTCTGTAGTGATTAATGCCGATACTTCTTCTTATTACGGTGAGGTTTTTCGTGTAATGCAATCTGCCAAAAGAGCCGGTGCGAAAGTAGTGGCGAATGTAAAGTAGAGACGTGAATCGTGAAACGTGAATGAGTAAGAACGTGAAGAATTTAAATTGCTTTTGATATACTAAGTTGCATGATCAATTCATCTAAAACCAAACTCTATGTTTTTGCGATTAAACCATCAAAAGTTAGATGCCTTCATCGTTAAATCGAATCCCAAAATTTTCACGATTGACGATGCGGAAGTGAATGCTGATTGTAGAAAGTAAAACACATTAACATCAATATCGAATCCTAAATTTTCACGATTGACGATTCACGTTACAAGTTTCCGTATTATTTTTGAGCGGATGATAATAAGCACAACTGACAACTTACCATTCACCGCATGAATTTCTTCCGTTATATCCATATCGCCGGTAAAGTGTATAGTGAAATAAAGGTTCAAAAGCAATTCAATAAAACATTTCTCATTCCTTACTTAAATGAGCTTGAAAATAAATATAACGGGAAGTTTGAGGCGGAGCAGCGTGGTAAGATCTTAAAATATTATGGCCTTTTCATCACCTCTTTTTTGTGCAGCAGCTATAAAAGATTATACGGTGAAGTGCTGAGCGATGAAGAACGTAAACGCGCTACATTATTTGGCATTCTTACGCCGGTTGGCGATGATCTGTTTGATATTGACAAGCTGGATAATGAAAGCATAAGAAAAATAACCTTTCAGCCTGAAACCTATCATGCCACTACATTTTCATCGCATGTGGCGAAGGAAATTCAAGCGTACTTATTAAAGACGGTTCCACATAAAGACGCATATATTAAAGCGTCAAAAGGTGTTTTGGATATACAGGTGGAAACAATTGCACAAACAAAGCCTGGCATTTCAAAAGAAGAAATACGGCGCATTACTTATATAAAGGGTGCGGTAAGCGTTATCATCTATCATCAATGCCTGGATGAAGCGGCCAGTGAGCAAATGCTGGAAGTGTTGTTCTTAATTGGCAGCTTATACCAGCTTGGCAATGATATTTTTGATTTGTATAAAGATGTGCGGGATAATATTTATACACTCATAAATACCTGCGATGATTATATTCAGTTCAAAAAAGATTTTATCGAACGCATACAATTGCAAAACGAAAAAATTTACGCGTTGCCCTATGCAAAAAAAGATAAGGAAGATTTTTGCATTGTGATGAATACCATTAATGCAAGAAGCCTTGTGGCTATTGACCAGTTTATTGAAACACAAAAAAAATATAAAGGCAAAATTGATTGGTGGCAACTGCAAAGAAAAGATATGATTGTTGACATGGAAAAGCCGGGTAATATTTTAAAATGGTTCAGATATATTTATAAGATCACCCCCCCATCCCCTAAAAGGGCGTAAAGCATGCTTAAGCAAATTTTTACCATACTTATTTTGTTATGCTTGTTTGAAGCAGCTGCTGCACAAAACAAAGATTCGCTTATTCATGTTTTGCTGAAAGACATTCAATCAATGCAGGTAAAAGAGGATGGCTTCTTTTACAAGGGCGGTTTTCCAACTTATCGTGAATGCGGCGGCGCACCGCATAACCTTCAACCGGATAATACTGTTTTTTATACAGCCATAACGGCTTTTGCCCTGCGCAACATGTTGCCTTACTTAGGTGGAGAAGATAAAGCCATTGCAGAAAACATTATCAAACAGGCAAGCATTTCATATCCTTTATACCGCAATAAACATGGCTATCCTTATTATGGTTTTTGGGCAACGAATGATCCGATCATGCCCGGCACTTATTATTTCAAATACCTGAAACAGGTATTCGGGCAGGGCGAAGATGCGGATGATACGGTGATGATATTGATGACAGACAGCAGCAGCGACAAAGATGTTGCTGATTTAAAACAACAGTTGATTGACGTTGCCAATCTTTCCAGACAAAAAATAATAGCGGCCTATAAAAAATATCGTGATATCCCGGCTTACAGCACTTATCTCGGCAGCCGCACTGTGCCTGATTTTGACTTTGGCGTGCACTGCAATATTCTGTATTTCGTGCTGGATAAAAAACTGCCATTTGTAAAACAGGACAGCGCCACTTTACAGCTTGTTACTGAAATGGTGCGCAACCGCGAATACATGAAAGCGCCCGTTTATCTTTCGCCCTATTATGTACGTTCTTCTATTCTAATTTATCATGTGGTGCGCTTAATGCATGCTTTTCATCTTCCTGAACTGGAAGCATACAAACAACAATTGATTGATGATGCGAAGAAAGAATTTGATGCCTGTAACAACGTGATGGATAAAATTATTTTAAGCACATCGCTTATGCGGCTCGGTGTGTATGATGAACATTACGTACCGCCATTCACAAGCCTTGATGCATTTGAGAAAAGCAACCAGCAGCAATTCATCTTTTTCCAGGCAAGGGCGGCTTATTCATATCCATCGCCTTTTAAACAGATATTCCTGCACTGGAGTTACATCAACTATTATTTCTACTGCCCGGCATACTATAAAACCCTGTGGCTGGAAAATCTGGTAGAGCAGCAGCAGAAACCAACAGGGGCGGTACAGCATTAAAGGTTTGCTGCAAGGCCGGAATCTGCCGGAACATTCTTATTATACTCCTCACGGAATAAAAATGTGCAATCGTTAATTAGTCAAAGTATAAGTCATCCGGGCTTATTGCCGACCTTACATTTTCGCTTCATACGCGGCATTCCGGTCGGTGAGACACCGACCGGTAGCGGGTTCTACAGGTGGGTGCCACCACCCACCTGCAGAACCCGCTACCGGTCGGTGTCTCACCGACCGGAATGCCGCGTATGAAGCGAAAATGTAAGGTCGGCAATAAGCCCGGATGACTTATACT
>NZ_JASGEX010000193.1:0-9498 GCF_047606085.1 Parafilimonas sp. | reverse complement strand
TGAGAATTTTATGCATGAAAGAAAAAACAACAAAAAGCAGGTGCAAAAGTATTTCCATGTAAAGCACGTCAGATATGCAGCGTAGAGAATTTATACGAACTAAATTGGGTAACGATTAATATATCTTTTAAGCAATGTTCAAAAAGTAAAATTTATTAATGGGGTTTCGCTTACGGATTTGTTAAAGCGCGAAATCTTTTTTATTGTGAGGGAGGCTTATTGGTGAAGAACACATGCAAAGGCAGAAATATACAAGTTGCCCCAGTCTTAGCCCAACAAAAAAAGGCCGCCTTTTGCGACGACCTTTTTAAACTTATAAGAACTCAGATTAATAATCCATGCCCATACCACCTGGCATACCAGCCGGGGCTGCTGCGGCAGACTTAGGTTCAGGCTTATCAGCAATTACACATTCTGTTGTTAACAACATACCTGCTATTGATGCTGCATTTTCCAAAGCTACACGGGTAACTTTTGTAGGATCAATAATACCGGCAGAGAATAATTTTTCATAGTTCTCTGTGCGGGCGTTGAAACCAAAATCGCCTTTACCTTCTTTTATTTTCTGTACAACGATGGAACCTTCAATACCAGCATTGGCTACAATCTGGCGGAGGGGTTCTTCCAGCGCACGCTTAACGATGTTGATACCGGTTGCTTCATCTTCGTTGTCTGATTTTAATTCATCCAACGCTTCGATTGAGCGGATGAAAGCCGTTCCGCCACCAGGTACAATACCTTCTTCAACGGCAGCACGGGTGGCATGCAAAGCATCATCAACACGGTCTTTCTTTTCTTTCATTTCCACTTCTGTTGCTGCGCCTACATTCAGTACAGCCACACCACCGCTTAATTTAGCCAGGCGTTCCTGTAATTTTTCTTTGTCATAATCAGAAGTTGTTGTTTCAATCTGCGCTTTAATCTGGTTAATGCGCGCCTGGATATCTTCTTTTTTACCGGAACCGCCCACGATGGTTGTATTGTCTTTGTCAATTACAACACGGTCTGCACGACCGAGGTAAGAAAGATCTGCATTTTCCAGTTTGTAGCCTTGTTCCTCGCTCACCACAATACCTTTTGTAAGGGTAGCAATATCGTTCAGCATTTCTTTCCTGCGGTCGCCAAAGCCCGGGGCTTTAACAGCAGCCACTTTAATAGTGCCGCGCAGTTTGTTCACGATCAGTGTTGCCAGTGCTTCACCTTCCAGATCTTCAGCAATGATGAGCAACGGAGCGCCCTGCTGAGCGATCTTTTCAAGAATGTGCAGGATATCCTTCATGGCGCTGATCTTTTTGTCATAGATCAGGATATAAGGCTTTTCCAGTTCGGCTTCCATTTTTTCGCTGTTGGTAACGAAGTAAGCGGAAAGATAACCGCGGTCAAACTGCATACCTTCCACAATCTCGATGTTGGTTTCAGTGCCTTTGGCTTCTTCAACCGTAATAACGCCATCTTTGCCCACTTTGCCGAAAGCTTCAGCAATCAGTTTGCCGATGGTATCGTCGTTGTTGGCAGAGATAGAAGCCACCTGCTGAATTTTGTTTTGGTCAGAACCCACAGTCTGGCTCTGTGATTTTAAATGCTCAACCACAGCCGTTACAGCTTTGTCAATACCGCGTTTCAGATCCATTGGATTAGCGCCGGCAGCAACGTTCTTTAAGCCTTCGCTGATGATGGATTGCGCCAGCACAGTGGCCGTGGTAGTGCCATCGCCTGCAATGTCTGCAGTTTTGGAAGCTACCTCTTTCACCATCTGGGCGCCCATGTTTTCAATGGAATCTTCCAGTTCAATTTCTTTGGCCACCGTAACGCCATCTTTTGTTACAGAAGGTGCGCCGAATTTTTTCTCTAATACTACATTACGGCCTTTAGGACCTAATGTAACTTTCACAGCGTTGGCAAGCACGTCAACGCCACGTTTCATTTTATTTCTCGCTTCAATGTCGAAGAAGAGTTGTTTAGACATAGTATTAAGCCCCTATCTCCCGCCGGGGCGGAGGATTTATAACCTGTGAGGCGAACAGGTTTTATTAATTTGAAATTAATGTTTGAAAAGAACTTCTTACTTTCAGAAAGATTGAAAATTATTTGCGACTTTCCCAACTCCCCTTAGGGCTGGGGCATCAGGCTTTACACAATCGCCAAAATGTCGCTTTCCCTCATAATGAGGTAATCAGTGCCTTCGATGCTGATTTCTGTACCGGCATATTTGCCATACAAAACAGTATCGCCCGCCTTAACGGTTACAGGCTCATCTTTTTTGCCGGGGCCTGCTGCTACAACAGTGCCACGCTGGGGTTTTTCTTTCGCTGTGTCGGGGATGATAATTCCGCCTGCAGTTTTTTCTTCGGCTTTAGCCGGTTCAATAATTACCCTGTCATGCAGTGGGGTAACCTTAATGTCTGTTTTAGCCATAAAATGTATAAATTTTAAAATTTAAATAAGAGGATCGCCTGTTTAAAGACAGCAATCCGTAATCAATTTTTTTGCCACTGTCAGCCATAAAGCCAAAATTTCATGATTGGTTTAGCAATGGCAGTTTTAAAAGTGGCGGTAAAGAAAAGCTTTCAGGGCGGAGTGACAAAATTTCACCTGCCTGAACTTGGATTTTGTGATTTATGGATTAGAATAATGGCCGGTTTATTTTACGGCATCGGCATAAAAATTTTCCGCATCCTTTTGAAGCTTTGCATTATCAGGCTTATTAATATACACCATGTGCCCAGCCGTATAATAGGTAAGCTGAATATTATTTTTTACATCATCCCGCAAACCCAGATGCTGCACTACATATTCTGCATTGTATAAAGGTGTGGCAAGGTCGTAATATCCGCAACATACCATTACTTTTAAATGACTGTTCTGTGTCATAGCGCTCCGCAGCGTTTCAGATACATCAAGGTACCTGTTTTCTGCGGGCTTATAATCCCAGGGCCAAACGCTTGTAGTTGCATTATAAGGCAGATCGTTTTTATAGCCAAGGTCTTTTCGTACATAAGTATTGAAAGCCGAAATAAAAAGCCCGTTAAGATTTGCATCGCTTGGATCGTAGCTGGGATATTCACCGGCATCGTCGTTGTCTTCACCGGAAAAACGACTGTCATACCTGCCGGTTATTTTGCCTGAATCACGAAGCAGTTCTTTAAAAAAACGAAAATCATTTATACGGCAGTTCGCTTTTCGGATATAGTCTTTTGATAAACCCGTAAAATAATGCAGTGAATCAATGATACTGTTTTTTAAAGCTTCAGATACATCATTGCCCTGCATTAAAAAATCTGTATAAGTTTTCTTTGCAAAGGCTTCTGCTTTGCGTGCCAGTGCATCCACACTCAAAGCCTGCAGATCATCGCTTAATTTGTGATAATATTGTGCAGTGGTTGAATATGTTGGCAGAAAGAAAATATACGGCATTTCATTACCGGTGTGAAAATCTATTAACTGAAAGTTTAAAACGGAAGATATAAGGGTGATGCCATTCAGATACATGCCATATTTTTCCTGCAAATAGCCTGATAAGCCGGCGGCCCTCGTTGTGCCATAACTTTCGCCTGCAATAAATTTCGGGTTATCCCAGCGCTGAAACCTTGTTACAAATAATCTTATAAAATCGCCGACAGACTGCACATCTTCGGTATATCCATGAAACAATTTTGCATCAACGCCTTTTGCAGCACGGCTGTACCCGGTTGAAACAGGGTCGATATATACAAGGTCTGTAAAGCCAATCCAGGAATAAGGATTATCACCATAAGAATAGGGCGGCCCTGTAGCCGTGCCCTTATCATCTGCAAAATTCACCCTTACCGGGCTAAACCCGCCCATGTGCAGCCAGATAGCCGCAGAGCCAGGCCCTCCGTTAAAAACGAAAGTAACCGGGCGTTTTTCATCGTTATTTGCGTCATCCCTTGTATAAGCTACATAAAATATTTTAGCCATTACCTTATCCTCTTCATTCTTCATAGATAAATACCCCGTCGTGGCAGTATAAGCAAATGTTTTTCCATCAAGCGTTATTTTATGATGCGTAATAACGGGAGGGGGAACGCTGTCAGTTTTATTATACATCAAACTGTCCTTGTCAGTAATCTGTATAGTTGTTATTTTTCTTTCCGTTGGATTTTGGGCAAATAAGGTTTGTACATTGGCGCACAACAATAAGGCGAATAAGCAGGGGACAATTTTTTTTCTCATAAAATTTTTATTAAGACATTCTTTTTAAGTTATTGTACATAATTTTTTCTTTATCCTTTTTCACAGGATGAACTTTGCATTGTTTATTATATTTCAGGTTAAAGATATGCGCTGTGATAATAGCGCCTGCGCCAAAAAATTTTAATGTCATTTCTATCCATTGCCTGTCAATAAAATTGCCTGCTATAACCAGGGATAACCCAAAACCAAATGCCAGCAGCGGCCATAAATGATGGTGATGTTTTCTATACCCGTGATATAATGCCCAGCTTCCGGAAACGAATGAAACAATAACCATAGAAACTTCAATCTTCCAGTTTTTCATCATTTCAATACCAAATAGCGGCAGCGTTGAAAATAATAAGGGCAATAATATGCAATGAATGGCACAGGCGAGAGAGGCGCCAATGCCTATCTTATCAAGAAATGAATTGTGCACTTTATCCATAAAGAATTGTCAAAGTTAAAACAAAATGCAACAATGTTGCAAATAATTTTATTTTTTTGAAGCATGTTATTTGTACACTGGAACATTGACCCGGAGATTTTTAAGGCGAGTTTTATAAGCCTGCGTTATTACTCATTGTGTTTTGCCATGGCCTTTATTTGCGCTTACGTTGGGTTAAAAAAATTTTTTATTGCAGAGCATATCCCTGTCAGGCTTTTGGATAAACTAACTATTTATGTATTTGCCGGAACGCTGATTGGCGCAAGGCTTGGCGATTGTTTTTTTTATGACTGGGCTTATTATAAAGATCATCTTATAGAAATTATATTGCCTTTCAGTTATTCAAATGGAAATTTCCGGGTAACGGGTTACCAGGGGCTGGCAAGCCATGGTGGTGCAGCAGGAATTTTAATCGCCGTTTATATTTATTGTAAAGTGTATAAACAGTCGTTTTTATATATGCTTGACCGGCTTGTAATTGCTGTTGCTCTGGCCGGGTTTTTTATACGCACAGGTAATTTTTTTAATTCTGAAATTATTGGCAGGCCTTCAGCATTGCCGTGGGCGGTTGTGTTTGAAAGGGTAGATAACATTCCACGGCATCCGGCGCAACTATACGAGGCTCTTTGTTACCTCATCCTGTTTTTTGTACTGATGCGCTTGTATAAAAAATATAAATCCGCAAGCGGCTTCTTGTTTGGCTGGTTTCTTATATTAATTTTTTCCTGCCGGTTTCTGCTTGAATTTGTAAAAGAAAACCAGGAAAGTTTTGAAAGCAGCATGGTTATCAACATGGGGCAGTTGCTAAGCATTCCATTTATAATTACAGGGCTTATATTCATATTACGTAAACGGAAGAAGCCATCTCAAAAGGCCGGTATAACCTCTTTGTATGCAGTAAGCGATGTGGATTGAAATCAAACAGCGATCCCCAAAGCCTTCAAAAACTTTTTGAGGCAGCTTCAGTTATTTTTTATAACAATCATCACAAATACCATTCAGCGCTGCATCAATATGCTTTGTTTTCAGTTTTCCCGAAATCCTGATAAACAGGCAGAATGCTCTTGGAAACAAACGCTAATAAAAATATAATTATGCAACATGGTTGCAAAATATATTTACTTTTAACGCATGAAATAAGCTATAAAATTTTCGGATAAATCATATTAACACCTGATGAAAGATTTATCCGAATTGCCTGTTGATATTGAAGAAACAAAAAATATACACATGAAAATTTCCACATCCGGCATTCAGTTTGCATACAGCGGTTTTGTTTCATTCAGTTACCCGGCATTGCAGTGCGGCAGCAGGGAAGTATTGCTGATAACAGGAAAATCAGGATGTGGCAAAACAACATTCCTTCATATTTTATGCGGGCTGATACGCAACTATAAAGGCAGGGTAAATATAAATGATGTTGATATTACTGCACTAAGCAACCGCAGGCTTGATAAGTTTCGCGGCAATCAGTTAGGGATCATTTTTCAGCGCAATTACTTTATTTCGTCGCTTAATGTGGAAGACAATATTTTATTTTCTTCCTACCTGCCATCAGGCAGAAAAAACAAGGCAAAAGCGCATGCGCTTGCGGAAGAACTGCACATAAAAAAGCTGCTCCGCAAAATGCCGGCGCAGTTAAGCCAGGGCGAGCAGCAACGTGTTTCCATTGCCCGGGCATTAATGAATGATGTAAGCGTTGTACTGGCTGATGAACCAACAAGCAGCCTTGATGATGATAATGCAATAACCGTTGCCTCCTTGTTGCAAAAACAGGCCGGGCAGGCAGGCGCGGCGTTGATTATTGTAACACATGATGAAAGGCTAAAAAACATTTTTCCCAACAGCATCTCCCTGTCATGATTGTAAAGCTTATATTTCAAAACCTGCTGTACAAACCTTTGGCTACTTTATTAAGCATCGTCCTTTTAATGCTGGGCACCGGCATTATTTCCATGTTGCTGCTCATGCAAAGCGAAGCTGAGCATAAGTTTGATACGGATCTGAAAGATATTGACCTGGTGGCGGGCGCTAAAGGCAGCCCTTTGCAACTGGTGCTTTCTGCCGTATATCAGATGGATGCGCCGACAGGCAACATTAAAAAAAATGACCTCGATATTTTGCATGCCGACCCTTTTATACAACAGGTTATTCCACTGGCTTACGGCGACAGCTATAAAGGCTATCGCATTGTTGGAACAGACAGCAATTATATAAAAAAATATAAGGCCGCATTACAGGAAGGAACTATGTATGCAAAGCCGATGGATGTGGTGTTAGGCAGCAATGTTGCTGCTGCCACCAGCACAAAGCTGTATGAAAATTTTTTTGGAACGCATGGCCTGTCTGCCGGCGGAGAAGTGCATAAACAATTTGCTTATAAGGTAACGGGTATATTAAAGCCCACGAATACCGTGCTGGATAATCTTGTACTTACGCCCATTGAAAGCGTTTGGCTTATTCATCATCATAAAGATGAAGATGAACTGCAGGAAGAAAAGAATACGGCAGGCATGATGGCGTTAAACCCGAATGCACCAAAAGATACCTCCAAACCGGAAGATGAAATAACCGCTGCCCTGATAAAGCTGCGCAGCCCGCTCGGCATGATGACCCTGCCGCGAACCCTTAACCAATATACAGACATGCAGGTGGCTTCGCCTGCGCTTGAAATAAACCGCCTGTTTAATTTAATGGGCATTGGCATTACTACATTACAGGGCATTGCTTATGCTATTATGGGTATATCGGCGCTGAGTGTTTTTATTTCACTTTATACGAGATTAAAAGAACGTAAATACGAAATGGCATTAATGCGCACTATGGGCGGCAGCCGTATGCTTTTGTTTGCTGCAACTGTTGCGGAAGGGTTGCTGCTTTGCATTGCTGGCTTTTTGCTGGGCATTGCCATAAGCAGGCTGGGCATTATTGCTATTAACAGCTATTCAACGGCAAATTATCATTTGTCATTTACCCATGTACGTATCACAAAAGATGAATGGTATTTATGTTTTATTACGATAGCAATTGGTTTTATGGCAGCGGCCATTCCTGCCGTTAAAGCATCAGCCATCAATATTTCAAAAACACTTACCAATGAAACGCCCATGTAAAATGTATTTTTCACACAGCCTGTCCCGAACCAGCTTCGGGAGGGAATGTGTACATCAGGGCGTTCTCCCGAAGCAAGTTCGGGACAGGCATGAGACCATTGAAAAAACAAACTTGTACGAATGAATAAAGGGAAATATATCATCATAAGCTTTCTGCTTTTTTCATTTTCTGCTTTTGCGCAGGATGCTGTTGAAACCAACTGGGATGTATTGCAGGCAATAAATTTTATTCCAAAGTATAATGCTGAATTAAAAGCCAAAGTGTTGTTTCCGAAATTCACTGACCAGATACTGGATATGGAAAACAAAACAGTGGAAGTGGAAGGTTATGTAATTCCTGTTGACCCTACAGGCGCCATCGTTGCCCTGTCTGCCAATCCTTATGCGGCCTGCTATTTTTGCGGTAAAGCAGGGCCTGCTTCTGTCATGACGATTAAGCTGAAAACTGTAAAGAAAAAATACATGACGGATGCGTATAAAAAATTCAAAGGCACATTAAGATTAAACTATGATGACATCCATGAGTTTTATTATATACTGGAGAATGCCGAACAGGTAAAGAATTAAAGTTATTAAAACTATGTGAAGCGTCCTCGCTTCGCATAGCTGTTTTATCGCCTTTGGCGATTAACAAATAAGATTGAAGCAACAAATATTTTTTATGAATATGATGATAAAAACTGGCTGTTGCATTTTAGCGATAACGCTGAGCGCTTTTGCCGGCATCGTATATACACCCACATGGACAGAACTGCAGGCGGTGCGCTTCAGGCAAAAATATAACGATGAAGTAAAGGGCAATGTTGATTTTCCCGATTTCCCATCCAATATAAAAAAGATGGAAGGCAGGCTGGTAAAAGTTGCTGGTTATATTATTCCCTGGGATGAAACCGGTGAATCAGTTGCCATATCAGCCAATCCAAACAAAACCTGCTATTTCTGCGGAAACGCCGGCCCCCTGTCTGTAATGGATGTGAAATTGAGGAATAAAAAACAAAGGTTTAAAGTAGATGAATTCAGAACATTTACCGGAACGCTTGAGCTAAACGACAGTGATATTCATCAACTGTTTTATGTATTAAATGATGCGGCGCCTGTAAAATGAATGATTTTTTTATGCGATAAAAATGTTGTAAGAAATTTTTTGCGAAAAGTACCGAAAAGTGGTATTTTTCGCAAAAATTATCTCAAGTGGTTTCAGACGGTAATTATAAACGCTTAGCATATTGGGTTGAGGAATGTCAATCCAAAGGTAAGTTGACATTCAGCATTGCCGAACTCAAAAAGAGTTTTGCCAATGACAGCGAAACATCTTTAAAAAGAGTGTTGGACAGATTATCGGAAAAAGAGAAAATCGTTTCTGTTTTTAAAGGTTATTACGTAATCGTTTCGCCACAATATTTTTCAAAAGGAATTTTGCCGTTCGCCCTGTTTATTGACGGGCTGATGAAATTTTTGGAACGGAAATATTATGTAGGATTATTAAATGCAGCAGCCTTACATGGAGCAGCGCATCAGCAACCGCAGGAATATTTTGTAGTAACGGAATATCCTGTCTTAAGGCCAACCAATAAAAAAGGGATTAAAATAAATTATATCAGTACAAGGCAACTGCCACCTGCCACGCTTATTGAAAAGAAGAAAACGGAAACAGGTTATATCAACGTTTCAAACCCGGTACTGACAGCCATTGATTTGGTCAATTACGAAAAGAGAATCGGCGGATTAAGCCGTGCCGTAACC
>NZ_JASGEX010000192.1:0-42551 GCF_047606085.1 Parafilimonas sp. | reverse complement strand
TGCCCCCGACGCGTTGGGGGCATGACGTGCCAGTGGTTATGTTTTATGCTTGCCTTACTTAATGTAAGGCTGGCAATAAGAATAGATTTGTACTTTGGCAAATCAATGATTGCACATTTTTATCCAGAGAGGAGTATAAGCTAGTGTTAAGTTAAGCTTGATTTGTCAATGATGAGTGGTAAATATTACTCTAAATATGCAGTATTCATCACAAAATTAAACGTCATATTTTGCTTAACATGACAATAGCAAAGTTTAACTGCCTGCTGATGAAAGCCGGCAGATAGTTTTTAAAGTAGGCTGCCGCAATATTTTTATTGGATAAAATGCTGCGGATAAAATTGTCGTGTATGGAAGCATCGCCGTTCATAAGATCACGCTGTCGAATGGGCATTTAGTAGTTGATGATGATAGCAAATAGATTACCTAAGGAGGATGAAGATAATTATTTTCCCGAGCCAAACTTTACTTGGGTGTACTACAAATACTGCTGAGCATAGAGTAGTAGCCGCATGCAGAGAATATTGCCTGTTTTTAAAAGAATGCATAGGCAGCTCGCAATTAACATTATCCTCTTTGCAACTGGCTAAAAATATAACCCCGGCAAATCTGAAAGCTCATAAAAAGAATGGCCGGTAATGGCATAACAAAAACTTTTATTGCCGTTTGTTATAACAAAATAACTGATGGCAAGCGCCATATTGTAACGCATTACCTGTTCAATCACTTTTGCATCTATAACTGTGTTGCTTTCCTTGCACTCAACAATAAGCCAGGGATTGTTTTTGTTATACACAACAATGTCGTAGCGTTTGGCAAGCTCGCCCACCTTTATAATTTTCTCTACAGATATGAGCGAAGCCGGGTATTTTTTTACCTGCATTAAATATTGAAGAAAGTTTTGCCGCACCCATTCTTCGGGTGTTAGGGCCACCCAGCGGCGGCGCACTTCATCAAAAATGGAATGCCTGTTCTTTTCTTTTTTTATACGGAAATTATGTTCAGGAAAATGTATGGTTAACATAAAGTCAGCGGCAACTTATGAGAATGTTATGAAGCTGTTTTAATAATTGTCAAAGCTGCCATACATGTTCCTGCTGTTTTCATAAAAATGCCTGGCGCTTTTATGTTGTAATAATAATAATCTTGATAACTGATTGTTAAACTGTTCTGCAGCCGGTTTGGCGGCAATCAGTTTTTCATTGGTTAAAGATGTTAATGCATTATCTGTGCCTGCCTCATTCACATTTTCCGGTTGCGGGCCGCTTAAACCAATTTCCCAGTCATCATCTTCCTGCAGTTTGTATTTAAAGAAATATACATAACCCTTTTTGCCTGTAAGGTTCACGGGCGTTTTGCCTTCAGGCTGAATATCGAAGAATTTTGTTTTTTCCGAATCGCCGCATAATACCGAACGGGCCATTAAATCCTGCCGTTTATATGGTGAAGGAAACATACCGGCCCGGCCAGCTTCTTCCAGGGCTTGAAATAAATTGCTGCGGTAATTATCCTTTGCTGCAATATTAAGCAGTATGCTGTCAGGCACCGGTTTATTATTTTTTATCAGCAGTACGGCCGTTTCCAATTGAACAGATGTATCCCTCGATTGCAATAAGCGGTTGAAGAATTTGGGCAATGCAGCCACTGTATCATAAAAAGGCAATAGCAGTGTAGCATACGCATGTATGTCAGTGGGTTCATAATCATTATCAGCGTATATGTTTTTTGCCGGCGTATCATCATCGGCGCTTTGCTGCGACTGCTGCTCCAGCATTTTTTCTTCCGTATTCTGCTGTTTCTTCATTTCAATCTTTGCATCAAAATATATTTTACTAAAGTAATCCTTATAATCTTTAGCCTGTATATAGCCGCTGTCGAGCAGTTCTGATAACAAGGCAATAACCGGCGCCTTGTAATCTTCAATGGTTGTTAGCTGCAGTATTTCAGGAAACAATGTGCGGGTGAGCTGCAACGAGTCTTCAAAATCTTCGAAGAAATCCCCGTAGTCATCATAATCATCAAATAATGGCGGGTCCTGCAGCAACAGGCTTTTTAAAGCAGTGTATGAGGATGTTGTTTTAATATGCTGCAAAGCTTTCAGCACTTCGTTCTGGAAGTAGGCTGTATCGGCTGTTTTTTTATAAATATCTTCAAGCGCCTGTACGATCCTGTCTTTACAGCAGGAATCATTTATATAACCCAATTCAGCAATAAATTTTTGTTTCATTTCAAAATAATCTTCTTCGCCATAGCTAAGCGTATTAATGAAATGCACCACTTTGTCAATATTGTCAGCGCTATAATACACATTGCCTATAGCATTCCTTGCGCGTGCTTTGGTAAGCGAATCCCGGCTGTACAGGTCTTCAAAAAATGTATTTGTTTTATCGGTATAAATTGACGTTTGGTTTTTATTGATTGCTGTAAACGTGGAAAAGAAATTTTTGATAAAACTGCTTTCTGCTCCTGAACTATCCACGATCGCATATAAATTGTACAGCCTGTTATTGCTTAAAATTTTATAGTTAATGATCTGCCTCACTGTATTTGTATCGCGCCAGTATAGCTGATAACCCTGGCAGGAATCGCAGGGCGCAAAAGCCGTTTTTTTATATAAGCAAGCATCTTCGTCATTACCGGGCATTAATTGTTTTTTCCAATAGGTTGCGGAATCTTTTACGTGGTAATACTTTGGATATTCATACATGCTTACCAAAACAGATTCACCCGTTGAATCATCTTTAAACATAGCATACCTGCTCCTTGGCCAATAACTTTCGCCCTGTATCCTGGCTAAAAGGCTGGCATCATTTAGTACGCTGTACATAAGGCTTACGAGTGAGGAATCCAGTACCGGTTTTACCGGGGTTTGCACGGTAAAATCAAGCAGGGTATCTGTATAAGCTGTTGCAGTATTGTATTGATAATTATTAAAGCCAAACGAATTAAAAAAAACCGTATCCACGTTATTTTTCCTGCGGCTTGTTTGGATAAGCAAATAATAATCCGGGCCTTTTAAAACGGCTTCCGCGTTTATGTAATTGCCGTTCCTGCAGGCAAACTGCATTTTTAATGCATGATAGCCATCAACATGCGCAAAATTTCTTGACAGTTCTTTGTCAATTATATCAGAAGATTTAATGCTCCGCTCTACCAGGCTGAGGTCAAAGCTGTCTTCTTCCATAAAGCTTATATTGGTTACTGTTTTTTTGTAAACTGTGTAGGCATTGCCCGTTGCGCTGTCAAAAGCTTCAAACTGCCATTTGCTTATGTTGTCTGCATCGTAAGCATTATTGCTTATGTAGGGAAACTGCGGAAATTTTATGTGAAAGCCTGCTGATGGCGAGGTAAAAACAGGTTGTGAAGCCTGGGTACGGTTAAAACTTATCGAACTGAAAAAAGTTTCCGCTTCCGTGCTGTTTACATAATCGTCGTTGCCGCTCATTTTAAAAACAAGTATTTCAAATGGGGTTACGAAGATATTGTAGCGCTGCAGGTCGCCCCTTCTTGTTCTGTTAATAATATCAAAACCGTTTATACCGTTTCGTTTTATTGCTTTTTTGCTGATGATGCGGCCCGGGATATTTTCGTACAGCAGGCTGTCTGTCTTTTGCAAAACAGCGGCCGCATTCTGGTTAAGCAGGCCTGCATGTGTGTGCACACGGGTAAGCATATAGTAAGCCCCGTTATCCATATCGGCATATTGCCAGTTATCGTTTATGGTTTTGTACGTTTGAGGCATTTTATACAAAGGCCCGGGCGTCTTTACCGAAATAAACCCGTCATCGGTTGTAAAGAATTTAAAGTTTACCGGCACTTTCATTTTTTCAACGGTATCCTTGGCGGTTGCATCCCTGTCCTGCATGTAAACCGGCCGCAGCCTGTAACCTTTTGCCCGCAGCAGCTCTATAACGCCATTAGCGCCGGGCAGATGGGCAGCGCCCACACCGGCGAACAGGCTGTGTTTTTTAATTAACGTATCTATTGAATTGGCCTGTATTTTATTGCGCTCGTATAAAAATTTATTAATGTAAGCAGTTGAATTAAAAGAAATATGTTCAAGCGAATCCAGCAGGTCCAGGTTGCCCCGGCGATAGGCCTCCTGTATTTTTTTATCCATATCCGGCGCGGCATTTCGATTGTTGGAAGATGACCGTTTCATTTTTTCCTTTGCCATAGCGGCATACGCCTCAAACAATATTTTCTGTGTTTGATAATAGTCTTCAACGCCGCCGGCCAGCTTGCCGTATTTTCTCCCGGTTTGATAGATATACAGATCGAGGTAAGTGTTTTCCTCGTAATCCTGCTGCACGGAAAATGTACGGTAAAGCAGGCTGTTTATTTGCTGAGGGTCTGCGGTAAGCGCAGGTTTTAATTTATCGTAATAATCATTTATCTCAAACGATGATTCTGTGATGTATTGTGTGGTATTGTCTTTATAAAAATGCTCAATCTCTTCCTGCGCCGCATTCATCCTTACCATATCTTTTTGCCAGCATTCCGGGTTTAATTCCAGCGCCACCATATCGGTGCTTTGAATAGCGTTATAAAAAGAATCGCTCAGGTGAAAGGCGATCTTATTGCTTACATGCATGGTACCAAACAGGTAAGAAGGCTTTTTTAAGCCATTACCGGTTATTTCCCAAAAAAGGGAAGGATATTTTACGGTGTTTAAAGTTTGGGCGAAAGCGCTGTTAAAGAACAGGATCAGCAGAGCGATCAGCATGCGGTTTCTCAACATTTCAGGCAAAAATTTCAAGCATGCAAATTAAAGTTTTGAAATGAGATTGTTGTTGAATAATTATGCCTGCGGTTCATCAACCTGCTTAACCCTTGAGCCCTGCAACCCCGTGAGCTAATTAACTGCCATGGCTTTTTGTTAAAAAGCATTAGCCGCTGTTTTAAAAATAGCAATTATCTTGCACAACTTTTCAGCAAGCATTATGATTGATCTTTCAAAGTTTGACGTAAACGAAGTGGCTAACCGCAATAACAATATATTCGGTTTGCCTTTTTCTGAAGAAGATGCCCGGGTAGTGATATTACCCGTGCCCTGGGAGGTAACGGTAAGCTGTAATGCAGGCACAGCAAGGGCTATAGAGCATATCTTTAAAACCAGCACGCAGATTGATCTCTTCGATCCTAATATGCGGCGCGGGTGGAAAAAAGGCTTTTATATGCGTGAGCCCGATAAAAAAATCCTGATGAAGAGCGATTACCTGCGCAAGGAAGCGGAGCTCTATATTGATTTTATTGCGCATGGCCAGGACATAAATAATAATAAGTTTATGTTAAAAAGCCTGAAGGAAATAAATGAAGGCAGTGAAATGCTGAATAACTGGGTATATGAGCAAACGAAAGATTTGCTAAACCGGGGTAAACTTGTAGGGCTGCTTGGCGGCGATCACAGCGTATCGCTGGGCTATTTTAAAGCGCTGGCCGAGAAATATGAAAGCTTTGGTGTATTGCAGATTGATGCACATTGCGACCTGCGCAAGGCTTATGAGAAGTTCAACTACTCGCATGCCAGTATTATGTATAACGCCTTAAATGAAGTGCCCGCCATTGAAAGGCTGGTACAGGCCGGCGTGCGGGACTATTGCGAGGCGGAATGGAATTACATCTGCAACAGCAATTATAAAGTGGTAACGTATTTTGACCAGCAGGTGAAGGAACGTTTTTTTGGCGGTGAGAACTGGAAGATTATTGCCGATGAAATGATACAATACCTGCCGGATAATGTGTATTTCAGTTTTGATATTGACGGGCTCGATCCCAAACTTTGCCCCAATACAGGCACGCCCGTTCCCGGCGGATTTCAAAGCGATGAGGTTTTATACCTGCTGCGGAAGATAATTGAAAGCGGAAAAAAACTGATAGGTTTTGACCTGGTTGAAGTGGGCGTGGGCGAAACCAATTACGATGCGGTTGTGGCGTCCCGCCTGTTGTGGAAGATCTGTAATTTATTTGTGAAAAGCAATTGCACCGATGAGCCGGAATAGGGAATACGATTTTGTGATCACGCTCAGGCATCCCAATTACAAAGTGTATAATGTAATAACGGTATTGATGTGCGTGCTTGCAATTGCGGCGGAAGTATTCGCGTTGCTGCATACCCCGTTCTTTAGTTACAACTGGATTAATATTGTGCTGATGGCGGTTATTGTAATCAACTTTATGCTTTCGGTTTTCAATCAGTCAGAAAATGTAATTACGTTTAAATGGGCCTTGTATGCAGCCGCTTTTTTGTGGCTGATGTATCCGCTTCACCTGCCCTGGATAGCTGTATTGTTTATTGTGGCCGCCCTGCTTGAGCGGCAGATTAAGTTTCCGCAGGAAATAGGTTTTAGCAAAGAAGCCATCACGTTCAATACTTTTCCTTTTAAAAATTATTCGTGGCAGCAGGTAAAAAATGCTATGCTGAAAGATAACATGCTTACGCTCGATTTCAATAATAACAGGATCATTCAGAAAGAAACAGAAAGCAATGTCCCGGCCGAAATGGAAAGGGAATTTAATGAATTTTGCAAACAGCAAATAGCCCGCAGCTTGTAGCCTGCGCCTATCAAAATTACCATGCTTCATCAGTCTCCATACATATTATATTCAGACGGTAAAGGCAATATATTTGAAGATACCAGCCTGTATGCGGTTGGCCGTGCCGGCTGGGACGCTTTTCCCATAGAAAGAGAAGACTGGATCGAACTGCCCGATGGCGGCAGTTTATATGAATTGCCCGGTCGTCGCGGCATTGGCATTGACGTGCATACCGGCAATATGCGCCTGTGCGAAAAAGGATGGGCCGTAGCCGCATTCATTCCGCCGGCGCATACGGGTTTGTTTATTGCCGCGTATGAAACCCTGCCCGGCGCACCCACGCTGCCCTTGTTTTGTTATACAGCAGCCGGTTGGTTAAACAATAAGTTTTATGTGCCTGCTGTAAGGATCGAGGAAGATATCCGCCAGGAATGTGCCGGTTATAATGATACAAAAATTCAAAGCGGCGCAGCCTGGCTGCTGGAACATTACCCGCATAACCGTTTGGTGAAACATTTAATGCAGAATTGTTGTTTAACCTATCATTGCCCGGCGGCGCGGAATTTATCGCTGGGAAGATGGGAATGCCCGGTTCCTTCATCGCCTGCATGCAATGCCAATTGCATCGGCTGCATTTCTTTTCAGCCTGAAGAAGAAACCATTGTTTCCACGCAGGACAGGCTTGCATTTAAGCCAACTGCGGAGGAGATTGCAGAGTTCACCGTTCCGCATTTATTAAAGGCGCCTTACCCTTTGGTTAGCTTCGGGCAGGGCTGCGAAGGCGAGCCGCTGCTGATGTGGGAAACAATACGCGAATCTATTCTTGAAATAAGAAAGCATACGGATCGCGGCAGCATCAACATGAATACAAATGGCTCCAGGCCCAATGCCGTACGGGCTTTATGCGAAGCCGGCCTGAACAGTATTCGTGTGAGCATGAACAGTGCGCAAAGCCATATTTACACGGTGTATTACAGGCCGAATAATTATGTGTTTGAAGACCTGATTGAATCTTTAAAAATTATGCGCAGCTATAATGGCTGGACAAGCATTAACTATTTTGTTTTTCCCGGCATGACGGATACGGTTGAAGAATATGAAGCTTTGCGGAAGCTGATTGTTGATACGGATTTGTGTATGATACAATGGCGCAATTTCAATATTGACCCGGACTGGTACCTGGGCAAGATTGGTATAACAGAAACGGGCGAAATGCTTGGCATAAAACAATTGATGGAATTATTAAAAGAAGAATTCCCGCATTTGAAATTCGGTTATTACAATCCTCCCATAGAAAGAATTAAGGGCAACTATGAAAAAGACTTTGCCCATTTTGCATAACGGGCGCCATCCTTATCGCACAAATAAATCTTATACAAACATTAGTGCATTCCTGCCTTTTTATTTTCTACTTTAGCTGCCCGTGAAATAACAGTATTATATGGCAATGAATACAGCCTTGCTTGGAGAATTAAAACATGAAGCTGCCAATACAAAAAAGATGCTGGCGCGTGTTCCTGCTGATAAGTTATACTGGCGGCCGCATGAAAAATCTTCCACGCTTGGAAAGCTTGCAAAACATATCGCGGAATTGCCAATGTGGTTTGAACGGATTTTAAATGCTGATGAATTTAATTTTGCCACAGCAACATTGAACCGCGAACCGCCTGCAGGCACAGAAGAAATTTTACAATTGTTTGATGAAAGGCTGAATGCTGCAATAACCGCGTTGGAAAATGTAACGGATGAAAACCTCAACAGCATCTGGGTTTTTTGGCGCGGTGAACAGATCATGTTTCAAATGCCCAAAAAAGTAGCAGTGAGAACCATGGCAATGAACCATCTGTATCATCATCGCGGCCAGTTAAGCGTTTACCTGCGCCTGCTTAATGTGCCGGTGCCCGGCATGTACGGCCCTTCGGCAGATGAAGCCGCAGTGTTTGGCTAATATTTTTTAAAATCAACTTCACTATACCATAATGACAAATACAGAAAGCCAGTTTGATAAAGTAATAGAGCGTTGCAAAGAAATCTTCCTGAAAAAAACAAAAGACTATGGTACAGCCTGGCGCGTGCTGCGCATCATTTCGGTGGTTGACCAGATATTTATTAAAGCCCTGCGCATAAGAAATATACAAGGCCTGGCTGCGCGTAAAGTGGAAGATGATGTGCAAAGCGAATTCGCTGGCATAATTAATTATGCGGTTATTGGCTTAATTCAATTAAAGCTGAATGATCCTGTTGTGGAAGAGCTTTCCGTAAAACAGGCAAGTGATTTGTACGATGAAGCTGTGCATACCGCAAGGCATACTTTGCTGAATAAGAACCATGATTACAGCGAAGCCTGGCGCGAAATGAGCCAGGAAAGCTATGTTGATTTGATATTGATGAAATTACTGCGGGTGCGGCAAATATTGAATAATGATGGTAAAACATTGATAAGTGAAGGCATTGACGCGAACTATGTTGATATAATTAATTACGCTGTTTTTGCTTTGATAATGATTGATGAAGGGAAACACAAAAGTTGAATGTTTAAAGTTTAAGGTGATGGCTGCATACAAAAAAAATATATTGTTGGTAATACGCTGGTTTGTTGGCCTGCTGTTTATTTTCAGCGGGCTGGTAAAGGCAAATGATCCTTTGGGGTTAAGTTATAAAATGCAGGAGTTTTTCGAAGTCTGGAACATGTATTTTTTTAATGATTACACGCTCAGCTTTTCGCTCATCATGAACGTGTTTGAAGTGCTGGCCGGTGTTGCCGTTATCATTGGATGGCACATGCGCCTGTTTAGCTGGCTGTTATTATTGCTCATCATCTTCTTCAGTTTTCTTACCGGCTATGCTTTGTTTTCAGGCAAAATAAAAACCTGCGGCTGCTTTGGCGATTGCCTGCCGTTAACGCCTGCACAATCCTTCACAAAAGACCTTATTCTATTGTTACTGATACTTGTATTATTCGTTAACAGGAAAAAAATACTGTCATCGGTAAAACCTGTTGTTGCGGTTTGCTTATTAATATTCTGTATTGCTGTTATAAGCGAGTTGCAGGCTTATGTAATGAAGCATTTGCCGGTGGTGGATTGCCTGCCTTATAAGAAAGGCAATAATTTAGTACAGCAAATGCAGCCGCCGCCAAATGCGGTGCCCGATAGTATTGTAATGGTATTCAGGTATAAAAAGAACGGCGAAGTGAAAGAATATACGGCGGAGACCTTGCCGGCCGATCTTGATTCAACTTACGAGTTCATTAACCGCGTTGATAAGGTGATAAGAAAGGGGAATGCCACGCCGCCTATTGCAGATTTCGCTTTGTTTACTTTAGGAGGAACGGATACAACAAAAGATATTTTACAATCCGGCAGCAAATACGTGATGCTGTTTGCCAAAGACTTCAGCACATTTGATGCATGGATGAATGATGACTTTAAAAAGTATATGCAGCAACTCCAGCGGCAGCAAATACATTTTTATATTATTACAGCCGATAAGCAGGGCGCTGAAAAGGTAACCGGAGGCCTTCCGGCAGATTTTTTATTATGCGATGGAACCGTTATTAAAACAGCAGCCCGCGTAAACCCCACTTATTTTGTAATGCATGGCGCAGATGTAATAGATAAATTCAGCTATGCAGATTTACCGGAAAGATTGCATGATGATGATAGTAAGCAATAGCGGGCCCTGTTAATAACATCAAAAAAATCACAGCCAGATAAGAATCCCGGAATTTGTTTCGTTTAGCAGTGTATAAAATTGCTAAGTATGAAGCGGGTATTCTCATCCCTATTGTTTTTTTATATGTCGGCCACATCGCTGAAAGCACAGGTGCTGCATGGAAAAAATGAAATAGGCATAAGTGGCGGTGTAATGGTGTATGAAGGCGACCTGGCGCCGGCTTTGGGATCATATAAAACACCCAAACCTGCCTTTAGCATGTATTACAACCGCCTTTTAAATAATTATTTCTCCGTGCGGGGAACGGTTGGCATCGGTGGCCTGCGCAGCGATGAATCCATGTACCCTTCAAAAGCATACAGGCTTAAACGCAATTTTGATTTTAGCTCATCCGTAAAAGAAATATCAGGTATGGTGATCTTTAATATATTCGGCGATAATGCCAAAACGAGCGGCATTAAGCTCTCGCCATATATTTTTACCGGCATTGGTGTAAGTTTTTTGAATATAAAACGTAACTGGAGCAATATGAACGTGGATGATTTCCATTCCGGTTCAGCCGTGTTGCAGGGGCTGGCTATTGATACAGTACATGCATTGCCATCATCTGCCCCGTTCATCCCGCTGGGATTGGGCATAAAATATCCTATTGGGCATAATTTATCTTTATCGGCAGAAGGATCTTACAGGTTTCTTTTTACTGATTATTTAGATGGGTTTAGTTATTCCGCCGGCCCGGGCAGAAAAGATGGCTATTACACGCTTTCAATCGGTCTTACCTATAATTTTGGAAAGAATAAACTGAATTGCCCAACGGTTAAATGACGGGATTGCCTGGTGGGCTTCTGCTGATTAATGCCAAAATCCCTGGGCCTTTATCTGGTTTGCCGCAAATCCTTTTTCTTTTAAAGCATTTCTTAATTGCACAACAAGCCGGGCATTGCCTGCTATATAAAAAGTGCAATCATTATGTACGTTCAATTTTTCAGTCCATGCTTTTAGCGCAGCATAGTTGTTTGTTGCATAAGGCAATGCATCGAGCGAAAGTTTTTTGCAATAGGCTTTAAACTGCTGTAGGTGCTCATCCTGCTTAAATACAATGGCGCCGCTTATGGATGTGGCATCATTTGCCAGTTGCTGCAAGGCATTAAAATGGCCAATGGCTGTTTCATCCCCCAGCATAACGAGATGTTTGCCGGTTTCAGGACTGTGCTTTGCGCTTTCAATGTGCAGGTAATAAAAATCATCTTCTCTTTGCAGTGTTTTTACCCACCGGCTGCCTTCGCCGTCATGCAACGCATCAATAAATAAGGTGCAGGTTTTTGTTTCTGCATCCCACCAGCATGGTGAATAATCGCGGAAACTGAAAGCGCCAACCCGGCAGCTTATCTTTTGTGTTTTATTCCATTGCTGCATATCCGGTTGCGGCAAATGCAGGTCCACTTCAAATATCGTTGCCGGTTTCCAGGCACGCACATCCAGCACCCTGCCTTTCTTTATAAATATATTTTCAACAAATGATATTTTTTGTTTCTGAGCTGTTGTAATCATATTGCAAAGCAACTTCATGCGCTGCAACCAAAACAGCACAATTAACGGGCTTTATAGTACTAATGGCTGAATTGCCTGCGAAAGGAGAGCGGTGTTAACCCTGTTGTTTTTTTAAATAATCTCGTGAAATACACTACATCTTCGTAGCCGAGCGTGTAAGCAGTTTCTTTTACAGAAAGGGGCGAGTGGTATAACAATCTTCGCGCTTCCAGCATTATTTCCTGCTGAATATGAAAGGATACAGAAAAACCGGTTGAAGCTTTAACTGTATCGTTCAGATGCTTAACAGAAATATGCAGCGCTTTTGCATAATCAGAAGGTTTTTTCAATTGCCTGAATGATTGCTGCAATAATGTTTTAAACTGCTGCACGATGAGCGCAGGGCGCTTTTCAATTGTGCCTGCATTGTTAACAGATTGTATTTTACAGGCGATGAGCGCCAGCATATTCTGCAGTGTAACGTGCATGACAAATGCGTGAATGGGTTTGGTATGATGATCTTTTTTTGCGATCAGTATCTGCAGCAAAGCACTTAATTCCCGGAACAATATATCATCTTCAGGTAAAACAGTTTGTTTATAAAAATAAGATTGCAGGACAGGGATAAGTTCAGATGCAACCAGCAGCGGGTCAAAAGAAATGGTTACGGTTTTTCCTTTATTTATTTCCAGTACCTGGTGCACCTGCCCTGGTAATATTAAGGCTACAGCGCTTCCGGCAACTTCAAATTGTTTAAAATCAACCAATGCTTTAAAGCAGCCATCAAACATCATAATGAGGAGGTAATGTTCATCCCTGTGCGGCAAATGAATATCGTGGCCGGCTTTATTTATTTCGCCGGAACTGTTTATAAGAATGCCTGACCGCGCTGTTTCGGGGAGATGAAAATTTGGAATAGGTTCTTTTGAACGTTTCACTTGGTAAATTTAAGCCCATAAACTTTTGTCAATTTCCGTTTTACGGAACTATTACCAAACGTTTGCCTGCAAGCTCTGTACGTTGCCATGCTTCACTGATATTTTTCAGAGCAACTTTTTCAATATCCATGTATAATTTTTTTTCTTTTATCAGTTGCCAGATGACATTAATTTCTTCCATAAGCGCTTCGTTTGAAATTTTTCCAACGCCCATCATTTCCAAACCCGAGGTGCGGAAGGCTGAGCCCGGTATGGATATATGCGGGCCGGCTTTTTCGCCTGTCTGTATATAGCGTATCCGGCGTTTGGCAAATCCTGCTTCCTTCGGAATAAATGTATTGATGAGCATTTCTGCAGGATGGCCCCATAAAAAATCAATCACCACATCATAGCCGTTATCGCCGCCTGCGGCAGTAATGTTTTCAGAAAGTTTTTCATCATCCTGCATTAAGCTGATCGTTTCATCTGCGCCGAGCGTTTTTAAAAGTGTAAGTGAAGCTTGATTTCTGCCGGAGACAACAATTTTTCCTGCACCTAAAATTTTGGCTATTTGCACGGCAATTCTTCCCGAAACACCTGTAGCGCCATTTACAAATACGGTTTCGCCCGGTTGTAATCTGGCAGCATATTTTAACGGCAATAATGAGGTGAGTGCAGATGGAAGGATGGCTGCCGCGTCTGCTGCATCAATGCCTTCCGGTATGAGAAAAGCATAACCTGCCGCCGCCTTTTCCGCAAAAGCGCCATAAGGAGGTTTAACAGCGCCAAACGCCACCATATCTCCGTTTTCTGTAATACCAACGCCGTCATTGCCAACTATTGCCGGGAATTTTGGGAACAAAGTTTTGCTTGAATAATGCGTATCGGCCGAAGTGCCTTTATCAAAATTTTCCAGCACAGCTGCGTTTACCTGTACCAGTTTTTCATTGCCGCCCGTAACCGGATCCGGAAAATCTGCATATTGCGGTATTTCGCCAAAACCATTAATTACTGCCGCTTTCATAATTCTTTGTTTTAAATCAAAGTTGATGCAGCATTAGCCGTTAAGCGATAACATTTGTTAAGAACTGCTGCTGCTTTTTTTATTTTCCTTAAGCAGTTTATTTCGGATGCGGCTTAAATGCACTGATGTAACACCCAGGTAAGAGGCTATATAATGTTGAGGCACACGCTGAACTACCTGCGGCTTTTGCTGTAATAAATTCAGGTAGCGTTGCCGCGGTGTATCGCGAATAAAGGATAAAAATTCACGCACATAATATAATTGCCGCTCAAAAATTATTTCGGTCATTTCTTTTAAAAAAGCAGCATCTGTATTTAATTCCTGCATAATGCTTTCATAATCCTTTTTATGCATTATATGTATAACGGAAGGCTCGATGGCCTCGATGGTAAAAATGCTCGGGATATTCCTGCGAAAGCTTTCAGCCGATGAAACGCCCTGACCTTCAAAAAAGAACTGGAAGGTTAAATCTTTGCCGTTATTGTTAATCCAGGCACGCAGGCAACCTTTTTCCACAAAGAAAAACCGCCTGGAGATTTCTCCTTCCCTTAGCAGGATAGTTCTTGCGGGCACTTCAATTCTTTCATATAATGCTGCAAATTGCTGCAGTTTGTTTTTAAGATGGGGAAGCCTTGCTTCCAAATAGTCTAACATGGTTTTTATAATATTGGTTTGACAAACTTAATTATTTGATACGGCGCTTCCGGGGAAATTCGCAGAGAGCTAAAGTGGCAGAATGGCTTGCAGAAGCGCTAATGACCGATTTTTGTTTTTCAGAATGAGCAATCCTTCAGTTTCGCAATATCCTTAACAAAAATTATCAAAAAAACTTCCCTAAAAGCTTGTGACATATCTGTGAGATACCTACCTTTGCGCTCCCAATTTGAAAAAATTGGTTTTGATTATGTCTCAGAGAATAAGAATAAAATTGAAATCTTACGATCATAACCTGGTTGATAAATCAGCCGAGAAGATCGTGAAAACAGTACGTGGCACAGGCGCCGTAGTAACAGGCCCGATTCCTCTTCCCACACACACGAGGATTTTCACTGTACTCCGTTCTCCCCACGTAAACAAGAAAAGCCGGGAGCAATTCCAGCTCGCTACGCACAAGCGTTTATTGGACATCTATACTTCTTCATCAAGAACGGTAGATGCGCTCAGCAAGCTCGATCTTCCTTCAGGCGTAGAAGTTGAGATCAAGGCGTAAAATGTCTGAGCCTGAATTTTTAGGATTCAGGGATTATCGGATAAAAAGTTCTTATAAATAATATCATCTCTCAATCAATCGAAAGTTTGAAAAAAGAGCTCTGAAAAAAATGAAATATCTGAAAGGAGTTTGGCTTAATCCTGAAAATCAGGAAAATCTCCAAAATCCAGGTTCAGACAACATATAAACAAGCCCTTCGAGGTTTGCTTACTTCCGGTACTTCTCTCCCGATGTAAAATCGGGAAACAAAAGAAAAGGTCGGTAGCTAAACAGAGGATCGATGCCGATACATCGGCAGTCCTCATAACCAATGCGGGGCTAAAACCGCAAACAATGAAAGGAATTATTGGTAAAAAAATCGGGATGACCAGCATCTTCACCCCGGATGGCAGGCAAACAGCCTGTACCATTATTGAAGCTGGCCCCTGCGTGGTAACCCAGGTTAAAACAAAAGAAACCGATGGGTACGCTTCTCTCCAGTTGGCATTTGGCGATAAAAATGAAAAACACTCCATCAAGGCCGAGACCAACCACTTTGCAAAAGCAAGCACTGCTCCTAAAAAATTCGTAAAAGAATTCCGCGATTACAATATTGAAAAAGCTTTAGGCGAAACTGTTACTATCGACATTTTTACTGAAGGTGAAAAAGTTGATGTTGTGGGTACAACAAAAGGTAAGGGTTTCCAGGGTGTTGTAAAACGCCACGGTTTTGGTGGTGTTGGACAGCAGTCTCACGGCCAGCACGACCGCCAGAGGGCTCCCGGTTCTATCGGTAACTCTTCTGATGCTTCACGTGTATTTAAAGGTGTGCGCATGGCCGGCAGAATGGGCGGCGACCGCGTAAAGCTGAAAGGTTTGAAAGTGGTAAAACTGTTTCCTGAAAAGAATTATATTCTTGTCAGTGGTTCTGTACCGGGTCATAACGGCTCTATTGTACTAATTCAGAAATAATTCAATCAAAAGAAATGCAAGTTGACGTTTTAAATATAAAAGGAGAAAAAACAGGCAGAACACTTGAATTACCTGATGATGTATTTGGCATTGAGCCAAACGATCATGTGATTTACCTGGCTGTTAAACAATACCAGGCTGCTCAGCGCCAGGGTACGCATAAGGTAAAAACCCGTGCAGAAGTACATGGTGCCAGCCGCAAGCTTCACCGCCAGAAAGGTACCGGCGGTTCAAGAAAAGGTAACATCCGTAACCCTTTATATAAGGGTGGCGGTACCATCTTTGGCCCTAAGCCGCATAGCTACGATTTTAAGCTGAACAAGAAAGTGAAAGACCTGGCTAAGGTGAGCGCTTTATCTTACAAAACAAAAAATAATGGTTTATTGGTTGTTGAAGATGTAAAGCTGGATGCGCCTAAAACAAAGCAGGTGGCTGACGCTTTGAAAAGCTGGAACCTCGACGGCAAGAAAACCTTGTTTGTAACAGACGAACTGAACGACAACCTTTATTTAAGCCTTCGCAATATTGATACGGTATTAAGCTGTGCATTAACAGATTTGAATACGTATGATATTTTAAATGCAGATGCGCTGGTATTAACAGAAGCAGCCGCAAAAATATTTGTTGACGAAACAGAGGTGGCAGAAGAAAAAGCATAATTGAATAACATTTCAATAAAAGAAAAATGCAGTTAGCAGAAGTTTTAATAAAACCCATCCTTACAGAAAAAGCAAACGGCCAGCAGGAAAAGCTGAAACGCTATGCTTTTAAAGTAAGCCGTAAGGCCAACAAGCTTGAAATTAAAAAGGCCGTTGAAGATTTTTACGGCGTATCTGTAGTGGATGTAAATACCCTGGTTGTTCCGGGTAAAAACAAAACCAAGTTTACAAAAGCTGGTTTTGTAAAGGGTGTAAAACCCGCTTATAAAAAAGCGCTGGTTACCGTAGCAGAAGGTGATACAATTGATTTGTACGCAAATATTTAGCCCCCATCCCCTGAAGGGGAGTTGTGGAGGAAGGAAGCGCAAAAAGAGTAAAGGCATTCAGTTGCCGCAAAAATTGAAATATTAATTAGTAAACCGCTTAAAGTCCCTTTAGGGATTTAGGGCAAAAAAGTTAATCCCCCTTTAGGGGATAGGGGTATGGCACTAAAAAAATATAAACCGGTTACAGCAGGCATGCGTTGGAGAATTGGCAATGCGTATGCTGAAATAACTACCAACGAACCTGAAAAGAGTTTGCTGGAGCCAGTGGCAAAAACAGCAGGCCGTAATGCACAGGGCAGAAGGTCAATGCGTTATATGGGCGGTGGTCATAAAAAGAAATACCGCGTTATAGATTTCAAACGCAATAAAAAAGATATAGCGGCAACAGTTAAAACCATCGAATATGACCCCAACCGTTCAGCGTTCATCGCTTTGGTTGAATATACGGATGGTGAAAAAAGATACATACTTGCCCCACAAGGTTTGCAGGTTGGCGCAAGCATCATTTCAGGTGACGCCGCAGCGCCTGAAATCGGCAATGCATTACAAATGAAAAATATGCCGCTTGGTACAAATGTTCACAATATTGAAATGCAGCCTAACCAGGGTGGTAAACTGGCAAGAAGCGCAGGCTCTTCCGCACAGCTTAACGCCAAAGAAGAAAAATATGCTGTGTTGAAAATGCCTTCAGGCGAACTGCGCAGGATACTCATTAATTGTTATGCAACAGTTGGCGTTGTTTCCAACAGCGACCATAACCTGCAAACAATGGGTAAAGCCGGCAGAAACCGTTGGAGAGGTATTCGCCCACGCAACCGTGGTGTTGCCATGAACCCTGTAGATCACCCGATGGGTGGTGGTGAAGGTAAAGCTTCCGGTGGCCATCCGAGAAGCAGGACTGGTAAATATGCCAAAGGTGAAATTACCCGTAAGAGAGGCAAGGCAAGCAATAAGCTTATCCTGCAGAGGAAGAATGGTAAAAAGCTGGCGAAGTAAGGTTGAAGGCAGAAGGATTAGGGTTTAAGGAAATCAGAAATCAGAAATCGTAAAATCAGAAATACAAAATGGGTCGTTCGATTAAAAAAGGTCCTTACGTTGACGTAAAACTGGATAAAAAAGTGCTGAACATCAACGAAGGTAAAAACAAAAAATCAGTGATTAAAACATGGAGCCGCCGCTCCACTATTACACCTGATTTTGTTGGTCACACCTTCGCAGTGCACAATGGCAATAAATTCATCCCGGTTTATGTAACAGAGTTTATGGTTGGCCATAAATTAGGCGAGTTCGCCCCAACCAGGAATTTCAGAGGGCATTCAGGCAGTAAATAATAAATAGTTTAAAGTTTGAAGTTTAAAGTTTGAAGTTCCTCAAAACATTAAACATTAAACCTTCAACATTCAAACAATAAATAATGGAAGCAGTAGCTAAACTTAAAAATTATCCCACAGGTCCGCGCAAAATGCGTTTGCTGGCTGATGTTATCCGTGGCATGCAGGTTGAACAAGCGCTTGGTATTTTAGAGCATCATCCGCAGCATAATGCAACGCCTTTAGCCAAGCTTTTAAGAAGCGCCATCAGCAACTGGG
Organism: Parafilimonas sp.; assembly: GCF_047606085.1. GTDB lineage: Bacteria > Bacteroidota > Bacteroidia > Chitinophagales > Chitinophagaceae > Parafilimonas. The sequence goes on along the minus strand of NZ_JASGEX010000192.1, from coordinate 24,133 downwards.
AACAGGCCAATGCTGATTCAAGTGCCGCAGATGCCAATCTTATCGTGAAAACGGTATTTGTTGACGGTGGCAGGGTTTTAAAACGCATGCGCCCGGCGCCACAAGGCCGTGGTTACAGGGTTCGCAAACGCAGCAATCATGTAACAATCATTGTTGATTCAAAAAATTAATTAAACAGAATAAACCTTAATATGGGTCAAAAAGCAAATCCAATAGGTAACCGGTTAGGTATTATCCGCGGATGGGAAAGCAACTGGTATGGCGCAAAGAAAGACTTCGCTACCAAACTCATCGAGGATAATAAAATAAGAAACTATCTTAATGCACGTATCAATAAAGGTGGTATCTCCAAGATCGTTATTGAGCGTACATTGGGTAAGCTTATTGTAACCATTCATACTTCAAAACCGGGTATCATTATTGGTAAAGGCGGAAACGAGGTTGATAGGATTAAAGAAGAATTGAAAAAACTTACCAGCAATGAAGATGTTCAGATCAACATCCTGGAAATCCGTCGCCCCGAACTGGATGCAGCTATCGTAGCCGATAATATTGCACGCCAGATTGAAAATCGTATCAATTATAAGAGGGCTATTAAAATGGCAATCGCTTCATCGCTCCGCATGGGCGCTGAAGGTATTAAAGTAAAAGTATCCGGCCGTTTGGGCGGTGCAGAAATTGCCCGTACGGAAGAAATAAAGCAAGGCCGTACGCCATTGCATACTTTCCGTATGGATATAGATTATGCAAGCGTATTTGCGCTTACCGTTTACGGAAAGATTGGTATTAAAGTATGGATTTGCAAAGGTGAAGTGTTAGGTAAACGTGAGCTGAACCCGAACTTTACAGGCGGAAGGAATGAAGGCGGTGAGCACAGGGAAAGAAGAGGAGGCGATCACAGAGGTGAGCGGGACAGGGGCGACCGCGGCGGCGGTCATCGCGGCGGCCGTGATAACCGTGGTGGCGACAGAAGGGATAACAGAAGATAAAGAAAGCTATGAGCCATGAGCTATGAGCCATGAGCCAAAGCCTTAAAAATAATTATTGATTTTAAATAGCTAAATGCTGATAGCTCAAAGCTGAAAGCTGATAGCTCAAAGCTGAAAAAAATGTTACAGCCAAAAAGAACAAAACACAGAAAGGCGCAAAAGGGAAGAATCCGCAAAGTAGCTAAAAGAGGCACTTCCATAGCTTTCGGTTCTTATGCATTAAAATCCCTTGAACCAATCTGGTTGAACAACCGGCAAATAGAAGCGGCACGCCAGGCTATGACAAGGGCTATGAAGCGTGAAGGTAATGTTTGGATTCGCATATTTCCTGATAAGCCAATTACCCGCAAGCCGCTTGAAGTGAGGATGGGTAAAGGTAAAGGTAACCCTGAGTTTTGGGCTGCCGTGGTAGAGCCAGGCCGCATTTTATTTGAGTGCGATGGTGTAAGCCTTGAAACAGCACAGGAAGCCATGCACCTGGCTGCGCAGAAATTACCAATTAAAACACAATTTGTACAAAGAAGAGATTTATAATAAATGTGATAATTTGAAAAGATGCTAATGTGCTAATGGAGTAAAACATTTTCAGATTTTCAAATTATAAATTTTCAAATTTAGAAAAATGGCAGACAGAATTGATTTTAATAAAAGTTTGAAGGACCTTAACGAGAATGATCTTAAGGCTCGTATTACAGAAGATAAGCTGCGCTTAAAAAAGCTGGCATTTGCACATGCCATTTCTCCGCTTGAAAATCCTTTAAGCATTCGCGGCTTACGCAGGGATATTGCCCGTTTAAAAACGGAATTAAAAAACAGAACATTACAAGCTTAATTATAATGGCAGAAGTAACAAACACAGCGGAAAGAAATTTACGCAAAACAAGAACCGGCGTGGTTCGCAGCAATAAAATGGATAAAACCATTACCGTTACTGTGGAAAGAAGAGTAAAACACCCTATCTACGGCAAGTTCGTAAAAAAAACAACCAGCTTTCATGCGCACGACGAAAAGAATGAGTGCACCGTTGGCGATATAGTGAAAATAATGGAAACCCGCCCGTTGAGCAAAACAAAGCGCTGGCGTTTGGTGGAAGTAGTTGAAAAAGCAAAGTAGTAGAAAGCCATCAGCCATGAGCTGGAACTTAAAAAATTTATAAATGCTGACAGCTCATAGCTGACAGCTCAAAGCTTAAAAAAATGATTCAGCAGGAAAGTCGTCTAAACGTAGCAGATAACAGCGGTGCCAAAGAAGTATTGTGCATCCGCGTATTGGGTAACAGCGGCCAGGATTATGCAAAAATCGGCGATAAAATAGTTGTTACCGTTAAAGACGCAATACCAGCCGGTGGCGTAAAGAAAGGTACAGTAAGCAAAGCTGTCATCGTTCGCACCACCAATAAGTTAAGAAGGAAAGACGGTTCTTATATACGTTTTGATGACAATGCAGTTGTATTGCTGAATGCATCAGATGAGCCCAGGGGTACCCGTATCTTCGGGCCCGTTGCCAGGGAACTGAGAGATAAAGGCTACATGAAGATTATTTCACTGGCGCCGGAAGTATTATAAGAAAAGCTGTTGGCTGATGGCTTTTAGCTGTTAGCCTTGCTTAAAAACAATAAATTAAAATGGTTAGCTAAAAGCTAACCGCTAATAGCTAAAAGCTTAGTAATGAGTAACAGATTTAAACCGAAGTTCAACATTAAGAAGGGAGACATGGTTATTGTTATCTCCGGTAACAGCAAGCCACAAAAAGAAGATGGCAAAACCATCTACAAACCGCGCAAGGTTTTAAAAGTACTTCCTGAAGATGCACGTGTGGTGGTAGAAGGCGTAGGCATCGTTACACGTCACACAAAACCTTCGGCACAAAATACAAAAGGCGGCCTTGTAAAAAAAGAGGCGCCCATTCATATCAGCAATGTTATGTTGTGGGATGCCAAAGCCGGAGCGCCAACAAAAGTAAAACGCAGCCGCGAAGAAGGCAAACTGGTTCGCACTTCAAAAAAATCAGGGGAGGTAATTAAATAATGGCAACAGAAAAATATACGCCGAGACTGGCGAAAAAATATAAGGAAGAAGTTGTTCCTGCTTTGGGTAAAAAGTTTGGTTACAAAAGCATTATGCAAACGCCTAAGCTGAAGAAGATTGCTATTAACCGCGGTGTTAACGGCGCTGTGGCTGATAAAAAGCTGGTTGAAGTGGCTGTTGACGAGCTTAGCAATATTACGGGCCAGAAAGCCGTAGCTACCTATAGCAAAAAAGATATTTCAAACTTTAAACTGCGTAAAGGCATGCCGATTGGCGCCCGTGTTACTTTGCGCGGCGAAAAGATGTACGAGTTTTTAGACAGGTTGATTTCTGTGGCTTTGCCCCGAGTACGCGATTTTAAAGGCATCAATGACAAATCATTCGATGGCCGCGGCAACTACACTTTAGGCATTACCGAGCAGATCATCTTCCCTGAAATTGATATTGATAAAGTGAACAAAATCACCGGTATGGACATCACTTTTGTTACTTCAGGAAAAAACAATGAAGAAGCATACGAGCTGCTGAAGGAGCTGGGCATGCCTTTCAAAAAAACAAATAATTAAGAACACAGATAATTATGGCAAAAAAATCAGTAGAAGCAAGGCAAAGAAAAAGAGAGCGCATGGTAGCGCAATACGCTGCTAAACGTGCTGCTTTAAAAGAAGCCGGCGATTTTGCAGGGCTTGATAAATTGCCTAAAAACGCTTCACCGGTTCGCTTAAAAAACCGTTGCCAGTTAACGGGCCGTCCTAAAGGTTATATCGGTTATTTCGGTATCTCCAGGAATATTTTCAGGGATATGGCTTTGGCTGGTAAAATTCCGGGTGTTAAAAAAGCAAGCTGGTAGCCCCCATCTCCGCAGCGGCGGAGCGTAAAGGCTCTAAACAATATTAATAGTTAACAATTAAACCGATCCAATTATTACGCTCCGGCGTAGTGTAGGAGGAACAAATATGGTAACAGATCCTATAGCAGATTATCTTACGAGAGTTCGTAACGCACAGATGGCAGGCCATCGTGTTGTGGAAATTCCTGCATCTAACTTGAAAAAGCGTATCACTGAAATTTTGTACGAGCAAGGTTATATTCTTAAGTACAAATTTGAAGATGATAACAAGCAAGGCTTTATTAAAATAGCGTTGAAGTACGATCCTGCAACAAAGCAGCCGGCCATACGCAGCCTGGAAAGAATCAGCCGCCCTGGTTTGCGCCAGTATTCAAAGCCTGCAGATTTTAAAAGGGTTATCAATGGCCTCGGCGTGGCTATTGTAAGCACTTCAAAAGGCGTAATGACCGACAAACAGGCAAAAGCCCAGAATGTTGGTGGTGAAGTATTATGCTCTATTTCGTAATAAGCTAATGTGCCAATTTGAAAATTTGAAAATGGTTTTCAAAGCGGCAGGTAAAAATTAGCACATTTTCAAATTGATAATTTTCAAATTAATAATATGTCACGTATAGGTAAAGCTCCGGTTACAGTTCCCAGTGGTGTTACCATCACCGTTGGAAAAGACAATGTAATTACCGTAAAAGGCCCGAAAGGAGAATTAAAAGAAGCTGTTGACAGGGATATTAAAGTGGAAACGGCTGATGGCGAGTTGAATTTAACCCGTCCTACAGACCAGATTCGCCACCGTGCCATGCATGGGTTATACCGTGCATTGATAGCCAATATGGTAAAGGGCGTTACTGAAGGTTTCAAAAAAGAACTGGAACTGGTTGGTGTGGGTTATAAAGCTGCTAACCAGGGCAACACACTTGACCTTTCTTTGGGTTATTCTCACAACATTATTTTCGAAGTGCCTAAAGAATTAAAAGTTTCTACCGAAACTTTAAAAGGCCAGAACCCTAAAATATACATTGAAGGAACTGATAAGCAGTTGTTGGGCGCTGTAGCGGCAAAAATCCGCAGCCTGCGCAAGCCTGAGCCTTACAAAGGAAAAGGTGTGAAATATGCCAATGAAGTTATCCGCCGCAAAGCAGGTAAAGCAGCTGGTAAATAAAACCCCTATTCCCTAAAGGAGAATAAAAAGCAGTAAATAATCCCGGCAGTATCGGGACTAAATAAAAATAAAATGGATACTAAAGTTTTAAGAAGGCAAAATATACGCTATCGCATCCGCCACAAAATAAGCGGCACTAATGAGAAGCCGAGGTTATCTGTCTTCAGGAGCAACTCAGAAATATATGCGCAGTTAATTGATGATGTAAGCGGCAAAACACTGGTTTCTGCTTCATCTCAGGACAAAGACCTGAAAGCGCAGAAGGTTACCAAGCTGGAGAAATCAAAACTGGTAGGCGCTGCCATTGCCCGTAAAGCAACCGGGTTAGGGCTTAATACAGTTGTGTTCGACAGAAGTGGTTATTTGTACCATGGCCGGGTAAAAGCATTGGCAGATGGTGCAAGGGAAGGCGGTCTTCAATTTTAAATTTCAAATTTTACCTGCCTGATTGGTGTCAGTCAGGCGGGGATTTACGATTTTAAGATTCGTAAATCGTAATTCGTAAATAGTAAATAGTACATGGCAAAAATTAGCGTAAATAAAGTAAAGCCCAGCGGCGAGGTAGAACTGAAAGAAAAAGTTGTTGCTGTAAACCGCGTTGTAAAAACAACAAAGGGCGGCCGCACATTCAGCTTTTCTGCTTTGGTGGTTGTAGGTAATGAAAATGGTGTGGTTGGCCAGGGTCTGGGTAAAGCTAAAGAAGTGCAGGAAGCAATTACAAAAGGCATTGAAGATGCTAAAAAGAACCTGGTGAAAGTTCCTGTAATGCACGGCACCATTCCGCACGACCAGCTTGCAAAAGAGGGCGCTGCAAAAGTATTGATAAAACCTGCCGCACACGGTACCGGTGTAATTGCCGGTGGCAGCATGCGCGCCGTGCTGGAAAGCGCCGGTATTACAGACGTGCTGGCCAAAAGCCTTGGTTCTGCCAATCCGCATAACGTGGTAAAGGCAACTATAAGGGCGCTTGCATTGCTAAGAGAGCCGATACAGGTTTCCAAAGAGCGTAATATTAAATTAAGCAAAGTATTCCAGGGATAGTCCCCATCTCCGCCGCGGTGGAGAGTAATACACAATCTCTAAATAACTAAAATCTTCTTTTTAGGGAGACAGGGAAATGAAAAAGATTAAAGTAACATTGGTAAAAAGTGCAATTGACAGGCCTGAACGTCAAAAGCTCACGCTGAAAGCACTTGGTTTAAATAAGCTCAACTCTTTTAAAGAAGTTGAAGCTACAGACCAGATTTTAGGAATGATCCGCAAAGTAGATCATTTGGTAAAAGTGGAAAAATTAGCGTAGGCATCAACGATTGCCCGCTTTTTATATTTATTCGTTAGCGAGCCTTTGGTTGTAAAGATTTTTAAATTTGTAAATGCTGATTGAACTAATAAATCAGACATCCCAAAATCAGAAGTCAGACATAACACCGGGGCGTTGAGTTAAAACAAAAAATCATGCAACTACACAATTTAAAGCCTGCAGAAGGCTCCGTTCACAAACAGAAAAGATTAGGCCGCGGTGAAGCCAGCGGTAAAGGCGGCACTTCAACAAAAGGTAATAAAGGCGGCCAGAGCCGTGCCGGCTACAAAAGTAAAATGGCACACGAAGGTGGCCAGATGCCTATCCAGCGCCGCTTGCCGAAACGCGGTTTCAAAAACAACAACCGTATTGAATATAAAGTGTTTAATCTTGGCCAGATAGATGTGCTTGCCGATACTTACGAAATCTCTGAATTCAGCATTGAAAACCTGTATGCTGCGGGCCTTATCAAGAAAACGGATAAAGTAAAAATTCTTGGCAATGGCGAATTAACTGCTAAATTGAATTTTAAAGTAAACGCCGTAAGCGAAAGCGCCAAAGCTGCCATTGAAGCCGCCGGCGGAAGTGTTGAGATTTTGAAATAATTTTCCCGATATTTGTCCCAATACCTGTTTAGGGCATTCATTTATCTTATAATTTTTCCCGGTGAAAAAATTTATTGAAACACTAAAGAATATCTGGAGCATTGAGGAGCTGCGTAATAAGATTATTACCACACTGGCATTGATTCTTGTGTACAGGGTTGGAACGCATGTCGTGTTACCGGGTCTTGATCCCAATAAGCTGGAAGCGGCGGCGGCGGGCGCCAGCAATAACGGATTGCTTGGCCTGTTTGATACATTTGCAGGGGGCGCATTTTCCCACGCATCCATTTTTGCATTGGGCGTAATGCCTTATATATCCGCTTCTATCTTTATGCAATTGATGACTATACTGGTGCCCCAGATGCAAAAGCTTCAGAAGGAAGGGGAAAGCGGCCGCAAAAAAATCAATCAATGGACGCGCTACCTAACTGTTATTGTAACAGCCTTACAGGCAAGCGCATATTATCAGTATTTAAAAACACCTTCTTACGCACCTGCTATACTGCCGGGCTTTCAGAGTTATTTCTTTCCTTCCACCATCATCATACTTACTGCAGGCACCCTGTTTGTAATGTGGCTGGGCGAAAAAATACAAGATAAGGGTTTGGGCAATGGCACCTCCATCATTATTATGATCGGCATTCTTGGCCGTTTGCCGGTTTCGCTGGCGCAGGAGTTCCAGAACAAAGAAGTAAAAGGCGGCGGTGGCTTACTGGTATTTTTGATTGAAATAGCCGTATTGGTTGCCATTATCATGGGCCTGATTATATTAATACAAGGCGTTCGTAAAATCCCTATCAACTATGCCAAGCAAATTGTTGGCAACAGGCAGTTTGGCGGCGCAAGGCAGTTTTTGCCAATTAAGGTGAACAGTGCCGGTGTAATGCCTATTATCTTTGCACAGGCGATTATGTTCCTTCCCACATTGGTTTCCTTTACCAATCTTGATTCAGCCCAGGGCATAACCAAGATATTTTCAGACCACAGCAATGCCTGGTACATGGTTATTTACGGGGTAATGGTTATTGCCTTCACCTTTCTTTATACCGCGCTTATCTTCAATCCAAAACAAATGAGCGAAGACCTGAAGCGTAACAACGGCTTTATTCCCGGCATTAAACCCGGACAGCCTACAGCCGATTTTATTGGTGCGATCATGGATAAAATAACTTTGCCCGGGGCTGTATTTCTCGCTATTGTAGGTATTCTTCCTGGCTTTGCCCAAAGGCTTGGCGTAACCCAGGGGTTCAGCACTTTCTTCGGCGGAACATCATTGTTAATTATGGTGGGGGTAATTCTCGATACCCTGCAGCAAATAGAAACACATCTTTTAATGCGCCAGTACGATGGCTTAATGAAAGGCGGCCGCGTACAGGGCAGGCAAACTGTATCGCCGGCAAGCAATTTCTAAAACACAATAACATTGCAGCTATAAAAAAGCCCCTGATTCAGGGGCTTTTTGTTTGCCTTACATCACATTGTGTTTAATTCCCCTTTATTGAAAAAGCTGTTTTTTACGGTGCAACGGCTTCAAGGTTCTGCCTGGTTTAAAAAGATATGTGCCTGCATTGACCAGGGCCTGCCAGGTGCGTTTAAGGCCCGATTTGATATTTGGCTTTCTTTAACGAACGCTAAGCTTAAATTGTGTACAGACATTTTACTGGCGATATTTTTCTGCTGAAGCGCACATTTAATGCCATGCACTGGCTGGCATGGGCAAAGCGCTCATACAGGAATGGAAAAAAGTTATAACCGGTCGCCCTCATAAAAGTTGCTGGAAAATAAATAGTTGTTTAGCTTAGTGTTTAAACCTGCTGAAAAATATCCGGATGAATATTCTTTACCTTATCTTATCAGTTTTTGCCGTATGGCGAATAACACATTTACTGAATAAAGAAGAAGGCCCTTTTGATATAATTTTTTTAATAAGAAAGAAAGCAGGCAATAGTGTTTTTGGAAAGCTGATGGATTGTTTTTACTGCCTGAGTATTTGGATAGCCTTGCCTTTTGGCTTATGGCTTGGCACGAACTGGATTGAAAAGATTTTGGCGTGGCTGGCGCTCTCCGGGGCAGCAGCTTGGCTGGAACAGGCCACAACAAAAAATGACTCAGGCAACGGGCCCACTCATTTTGAAGATTGAACTATCAACGTGAGTTCGGGATAAGCGATATGTTTAAAGCTTGCAGATAGACCTCACCTAATCCTCTCCAAAGGAGAGGACTTCCGACGCCCTAAAACTCATAAAACATGCAAAAAATCATGTTTTTTTCCTGCCCTTCTCCTTTGGAAATGCAAAGCATTCATTGAGGCAATTAAAATATATATATATGCACGAAATAAAAGGGTTGGGATGAGGTCGAAATAACAATCTAAGCTTATCCCGAACTCACGTTATTAGTGTAGTTTTTATAAATAAATATCTAACCTATGTGCAACTGTGGCAAAAAAAGAAATGCTTTTTTGCAGCAAAGGATCGCTAATCCTGATAAGGCAACTGCCGCCGCACAGCCAGATACTTTGCAAAACATGCAATCTGTAAAAACGGTTATATTTCAATATACCGGCAATACGGCGCTTTCTGTTATAGGAAATGTTACGAGAAAAAACTATCGTTTTAATTTCCCTGGCGATGTTCAGCATGTGGCGCTAAATGATGCGGGCGCAATGGCTGCAATTCCTGTATTGAGAAGGGTTAAGCCAATATGTTTTTAGTGAATCACCCTTCCCGCCCCCGCATATTTTTTACCCCAGTAAGCGTCATTCAAATCGGTGATGGCAACACCTGTGCTTGTGGCCGCATGAATGAATTTATAGTTGCCTACATACATGCCCACATGCGTAATGGAACGGCCGGTTTTAAAGAAGACAAGATCGCCTTCATGCAAATCTGTATCATTGATACGGGTGGCAAACGTAAATTGCTCTTTGGCTGTGCGCGGCACATCAACGCCATATACACTGCGCAGCAATGTTTGGGTAAAGGCAGAACAATCTATGCAATCTTCATCATTGCCGCCAAGGCAATAGCGTGTGCCCATCCAGTGGTCCATTTGTTTTAGCAAGGTAAGGTTATTGAGCTGCTCAACAGGCATGTCGGTCATTATTGCATACTTGATCTGCAGCCAGTCGGCTTTTTCCAGATTAAAGGAAGAACTGTTGCTGTTTACCGATTTGGAGCTGCTTTGCGCCGAAGATGTATAGTTGTAATTTGAATTTTTTTCACCGGGCCTAATGCTTACATCGTTCAGAAACCTGGAGCCTGATTTCTTAGATGCAGTATGAGATGCATTGGCGTTACTGCGCGAAGCGGTGCGCTGCAGGCTTTTACAACTACTTAAAATTAACAGCAGGCTGATAATTTGTGTTAATCTTATATTCATCGGCTGAATGCAATATAAAAATCCGTTTCTAATAACGCCATCAACGTGCATAACTTGTATGCATTTCATTAACAATTTGCAAAATGTGGATAACGTCACAGGCATCTTTACAGCATATTTGGGAAATTTGTTGGTTCCATCGGTTAACAGTTAACGGTCAACCGTTAACCGAAAATCAAAAATCAGAGATAACCATGCAGTTTTCACATCTTCATGTTCATACACAATATTCTTTGCTTGATGGCGCCGCTTCCATAAGTGATTTATATACAAAGGCCGGCAAGCTTGGCATGCCTGCGCTTGCTATAACAGATCACGGCAATATGTTTGGCGTGTTTGAATTTGTAAAGCAGGCATGGAACAATACAAAGGTTGTTGGCAAAACGGAAGATGGAAAAGATATTGTTGAGCCGGTTGTAAAACCTATTGTTGGCTGCGAGTTTTATGTGGTGGCCGACCGGCATCGCAAAACATTTTCCAAAGAGCAAAAAGATGAACGTTATCACCAGGTTTTATTAGCGAAAAATAAACAAGGTTATGCGAACCTGGTAAAGCTTACATCACTTGGTTTTATTGAAGGCATGTACAGTAAGTACCCGCGTGTTGATAAAGAACTGATCGGGAAATATCACGAAGGTTTGATTGCTACAACATGCTGTATTGGCGCTTATGTGCCGCAAACAATTTTGCATGATGGTGAAGCGGCAGCAGAAAAAGAATTCAAATGGTGGCTCGATTTGTTTGGCGATGATTATTACATAGAACTGCAGCGCCATAACATAAAAGAGCAGGAAGTTATCAATAATACGCTGCTGAAATTTTCAAAGAAATACAATGTGCCTGTTATCGCAACCAACGATAGTCATTACACAGATAAAGATGATTTTAATGCGCATGATATTTTGCTTTGCATCAATACCGGCGAAAAGCAGAGCACACCGGGTTTCGACGATTTTGTGAATGATGAATTGCAGGTAAAAAACCGCCGCTTTAAATTTCCCAACAACCAGTTTTATTTCAAGACGCAGGATGAAATGGCTGATTTGTTTAAAGATGTTCCGCAGTCTTTAGACAATACACAAGCCATTGTTGATAAGGTGGAAGTATTGAATTTGAAGAAAGATATTTTGCTGCCTGCGTTTCCTGTTCCAAAAGAATTTATAACAAGTGATGACAGTAATTTGAATCAATGGAACTTTTTGCACCACTTAACGTATGAAGGTGCAAGAACGCGCTACAGTGAGATAACAGAGGAGATTCGTGAACGCCTCGACTTTGAATTATTCACGATTAAAGCAATGGGTTTTGCCGGTTACTTTTTAATTGTGAGCGACTTCATTAAAGCAGGCCGTGACATGGGTGTATTCGTTGGCCCCGGCCGTGGTTCCGCGGCAGGCAGCGTGGTGGCGTATTGCATCGGCATTACCAATATTGATCCTATAAAGTATAATCTGCTGTTTGAAAGATTCTTAAACCCGGATAGAAAATCAATGCCGGATATTGATACGGATTTTGATGATGACGGCAGGCAGAAAGTAATAGATTATGTGGTGAAAAAATATGGCAAAAACCAGGTGGCGCAGATCATTACCTATGGCACGATGGCTGCGAAGATGAGCATTAAAGATGTGGCGCGTGTAATGGATTTGCCGCTGGCTGAAAGCAATGCTTTGGCGAAGATGGTGCCTGATCGTCCGGGTACAGATTTAGGCCGCGTGTTAACTGCACCTTTAACATCAAAAGAAGCGAAAGAAGGGGAGAAGTCAATTGAAGATAAGGAAGGTTATGGCGGGGAAGAATTAGAAAACATTAAACGCCTTCGTGAAATTTATAGAGGCGATGATATTCGCGGCCAGGTATTGCGGGAAGCGGAACGTTTGGAAGGCAGCGTTCGTAATACAGGCATTCATGCGGCAGGTATCATCATCGCACCAAAAGATCTTACTGAACTTATTCCGGTTGCCACCGCAAAAGATTCTGACCTCTGGGTTACACAAATTGAAGGCAGTGTAATTGAAGAATCGGGCGTTATCAAGATGGACTTTCTGGGTTTGAAAACCTTGTCCATTTTAAAAACTGCATTGGAGCTTATCAAACAAAATCACGGCGTGGACATTGATTTGGATAACATACCGCTGGATGATGAACAAACTTTCCTATTGTATCAGCGCGGGGAAACAAACGGCACGTTCCAGTTTGAAAGTCCCGGCATGCAGAAATACCTGCGTGAATTAAAGCCCGATAAGTTTGAGGATTTGATTGCCATGAATGCATTGTATCGTCCGGGCCCGATGGCTTATATTCCACAGTATGTAAACCGCAAGCATGGCCGCGAAGATGTTACGTATGATATTCCCGATATGCAGGAATACCTGGAAGAAACGTATGGTATTACCGTTTACCAGGAACAGGTGATGTTGCTTTCTCAAAAGATTGCAGGTTTTACCAAAGGCGATGCGGATGTATTGCGTAAAGCGATGGGAAAGAAAGACCGCAAAACGCTGGATAAAATGAAAGGTAAGTTCATGGATGGCGCTGTTGCTAAAGGCCATGATAAAGCTATTCTTGAAAAAGTTTGGACAGACTGGGAAGCGTTTGCGCAATATGCTTTCAACAAATCGCACTCCACCTGCTATGGTTTTGTGGCGTATCAAACCGGTTATTTAAAAGCGCATTATCCAAGCGAATATATGGCGGCGGTATTGAACCATGCAGGCGCCATTGAAAAGATCACCTTCTTTATGGAAGAGTGCAAGCGCATGGGTTTAAAAGTGCTTGGCCCCGACATCAATGAATCATTAAAAGGTTTTGCCGTAAATAAAAAAGGCGAGATACGTTTTGGCCTTGGCGGATTGAAAGGCGTAGGCGAAGCAGCCATTGAAAGCATTATCGAAGAACGCAATAAGAACGGCGCTTTTAAAGATATATTCGATCTCATCAAGCGTGTTAACCAGCGCACCGTTAATAAAAAATCGCTTGAAAGTTTAGCGTATGCAGGGGCTTTTGATTGCTTCCCGGAAATACATCGTGCCCAATACTTTTATACCATGCCGAACGATACGGTTACCGGTATTGAGCGCATTATAAAATTCGGCAACGTTTTCCAGGCCAATAAACAAACGCAGGCCAACACATTGTTTGGCGACTCTGTTATGCCGGCCATCGCCACGCCCATTTTGCCCAATTGCCCCGAATGGTCGTTAACAGAAAAACTGGATAAAGAAAAAGAGGTTACCGGTATGTTTATGAGCGGGCATCCGCTGGATCATTTTAAATTTGAATTGAAATATTATGGCATCGCTAAGCTTAGCGATTTTAATGAAATAAAAGAGTCTAATACTTTAGCTGCCGCCAACCGCGAAAAAAATATGCGTATTGCAGGTTTGGTTACCGATGCGCAGCACCGCATTTCACGCAATGGGAAAAATTTTGGTTCAATGATCATTGAAGACTTTAGCGGTAAATCAGAACTCATGTTATGGAGCGATGATTATGTGAAGTTTAAAAATTACCTGGAGAAAGGCAATAACCTGCTGATCTACGGTTATTTTAAACCGCGGTATAACGGTGAAGATTATGAGTTTAAAGTGGTTGCCATGAACTTATTGGAAACAGCAAAAATGAACCTTACGCGCAACCTTGAAATATGTGTTGAACCGGCTTCGCTTACCAATGATTTTGTCAATTTTATTGAAACGAACGTGAAATCAAACCCCGGAAAATCTTCTTTAAAATTCAAAATAAAAGAACCGCAGGAAAACCTGGAAGTGGTATTAAATACAACTGATAAAGGTTTTACGATGAATGAAGAGATGGCCGGCTTTCTTTTAGATAACCCTGATGTGGAGGTAAGCGTGGGATTGTTTAACTGATTGATTATGAAAAATTGGTAAGTTTCAGGTCAAATTTTGTATTTCAATACCCTGTTTGTAGCTTTAGCCACGTTAACTAACTTGAGCCTTGTTGAACCAGAATCCTGAACAACTTGCCCGTGACGAAATAGACAGACAACTGCTTGCCTGTGGCTGGATTATACAATCTAAAAGTAAAATCAATTTAAGTGCAGGTATTGGTGTTGCAGTAAGAGAATATCAAACAGATGTAGGCCCTGCTGATTATGTGTTGTTTGTTAATAAAAAGCCCGTCGGTGTTATTGAAGCCAAACGTGCCGAAGAAGGCGTGCATTTAACCATGCACGAAGATCAGACCGAAGGTTATGCTACGGCCAAACTTAAATACCTGAACAACCATCCTTTATTCTTTGGTTATGAAAGCACCGGCGATGTAACAAGGTTTACAGATTACCGTGATAAAAAACCACGTTCAAGACCAGTGTTTACTTTTCATCGCCCGGAAACATTTGCTGAATGGCTGAAACAAGAAAAGTCTCTGCGCACAAGGTTGCATGATCTTCCCGCATTACCGGAAGAAGGTTTAAGAGATTGCCAGATTACAGCCATCAATAATCTTGAACGATCTTTTAAACAGGCAAAGCCAAAGGCTTTAATACAAATGGCAACCGGTTCAGGAAAAACCTATACTGCCATTACCTTCATCTATCGCTTATTAAAATTTGCAAAAGCCAAACGTATTTTGTTTTTGGTTGACACAAAGAATTTAGGCGAACAGGCGGAACAGGAATTTATGGCGTATGTTCCGAACGATGATAACCGCAAGTTCACTGAATTGTATGGCGTAACAAGATTAAAGAGCAGCTATATACCTGAAGACAACCAGGTGTATATTTCCACCATACAAAGAATGTATTCTATTTTAAAAGGAACAGAATTAGATGAAAGCGCTGAAGAAACAAACCCCAACGAATACAAAACAAAAGAGCCTGCGCCGGTAACTTATAATGAACGCATACCTGTTGAATTTTTTGATTTCATCGTGATTGATGAATGCCACCGCAGCATTTATAATTTATGGAAACAGGTGCTGGATTATTTTGATGTATTTCAAATTGGTTTAACCGCAACGCCTGATAACAGGACTTTCGGTTACTTCAATAAAAACATTGTTAGTGATTATGGTTATGAAAAAGCGGTGATTGATGGCGTACTTGTGCCTTACAACGTATTCACCATCGAAACAAAAATCACTAAACAAGGCGGCGCTATTCCCATGGGTGAAATGGTTGACAAACGGGAACGCTTAACCAGGAGAAAGTTTTGGGAAGCCGTTGATGAAGATATTGAATACAGCGGCAGGCAACTGGACAGGGATATAGTAAATCTCAATACTATCAGAACAATTGTAAGAGCGATTAAAGAGAATTTGCCGAAGATGTTCCCGGACAGGACCTCGCCCTCACTCCAGGGTTCGACCTCATCCCAACCCTTCTCCAAAGGAGAAGGGCAAGAAGGCCCATCAAAGAGCGCTGCTACAAATGTGCAGGGGCTGGCTCCCTCTCCTTCGGAGAGGGCGGGGGGTGAGGTCGCTTTTGAAGTCCCTAAAACTTTGATCTTCGCTAAAACAGATTCTCATGCAGAAGACATTATAGAAATTGTGCGGGAAGAATTTGGCGAAGGCAATAAGTTTTGTAAGAAGATAACCTATCAAAGCAAGGAAGATCCGAAAGCAATCCTCAGTCAGTTCCGCAATGATTATTATCCACGTATTGCCGTAACGGTTGATATGATTGCCACCGGCACTGATATTCGCCCGCTGGAAGTGCTGGTGTTTATGCGCGATGTAAAAAGCCGCAGCTATTATGAGCAGATGAAAGGCCGCGGTACCCGCACCTGTTCGCTGGAACAACTCCGGGCCACCGGCACGCCATCCGCCAAATTCACTAAAGATCATTTTGTAATTATTGATGCCATTGGCGTGGAGCAATCCCAGAAAACAGATAGTCGTCCTTTGGAAAAGAAACCAGGCATGAGTTTAAAAGACCTGCTGCAAAATGTTGCCATGGGCAATACACAGGAAGATATACTCACCACTTTAGCCAACCGCTTAATACGGCTCGATAAACAAATCAATGATAAAGAAAGAGCGAACTTTGCGGAGCAGGCAAATGGCCAAACCATCCATCACGTAGTGGCGGCGCTGCTGAATGCGTATGACCCGGACACGGTGGAAAGTATAAGGCAAAAGGTTGAAGGTGAAAACCCGGAAGCATCACCCGAAGCAATCAACTCACAATTCACCACTCACCATTCACAATTAATAGATAATGCAGTTGCCGTTTTCAACAATCCCGACTTACGTAACTACATTATTGACGTGCGTAAAAAATACGACCAGGTTATTGACGGCATTAATATAGATGAGATAGCCAATATAGGCTGGGTTAAAGATCAGCAGGCTGCCGCAGTGCTTACCATCAGCAATTTTACGGCATGGATAGAAGCGCATAAAGATGAAATAACAGCACTGCAAATTTTCTACGCCCAGCCTTACCGTCGCAGGGAGATTACTTATAAAATGATAAAAGACTTATGTAAAAAAATAAAAACAGAACAACCCATGCTGGCGCCTTTACAGGTTTGGAGCGCTTATGCAGCAACAGGCGAAACCGGCGGCAACGCTAAAAATGAATTGACAGCGCTTGTAAGCCTGATACGCAGGGTAACAGGTATTGATGCTGCCTTAACGCCCTATAATAAAACGGTTGACAAAAATTTCCAGCAATGGATATTAAAAAAGAATGCGGGGCAGCATAACCGCTTTACCGAAGAGCAGATGCAATGGTTGCGTATGATAAAAGATTATGTTGCCGGCAGCTTTCATGTGGAGAAAGAAGATTTTGAGCTCGACCCGTTTAATAAGCAGGGTGGTTTGGGTAGGTTCTACCAGTTGTTTAAAGAAGATTATGAAAACATATTGCAGGAGTTAAATGAAGCGCTGGCGGCGTAACGATGTTGCACGTCATTGCGAACGAAGTGAAGCAATCTGATGATGAAAAGAATAAAGAAGAGTTTTATGTGCTTAGCTGAAGTGGTGCTATTAAGCATCGTTGCGTCGCACACTTGTACTGCATAACATTATTGAGCAATGAAGAATTATATTTAGATAAATGAAAGAGGTTGATTTACATAATTTGTTAGATAAACTAATAAGGCTTCCAAAAGAAACCGAGTGGCTTGAATTCAAGCATAACTTTCATTCTTTTGAAGAAGTTGGAGAAGTATTATCTGCATTATCAAACAGTGCATGTCTGCACAATCAAAGCTGTGGATTTTTGGTATTTGGAGTTGAAGATGCAACGCATAAAGTTGTCGGTACTGATTTTATTCCATCGAAAAAGAAAAAAGGAAATGAAGACGTTGAAAATTGGATTGCACAAAGGTTAAATCCCCGTGTTGATTTTAAAATATTTGAATTTACTCACGAAGATCTGCCCGTAACAATTTTCCAGGTTGACGCTGCAACTATGCAGCCTGTTGACTTTATACATGAGGCATATATCCGGGTTGGAAGCATTACAAGAAAACTTAGAGAGTTTTCTGAAAAGGAAAGAAAAATCTGGAAAAAATTCGGTCAACCGGTTTTTGAAAAAAACATTGCAAAAGAGAATCTTTCAGAGCAAGATATTATTAATTTACTTGATACCCAAAGCTATTTTGAGTTAATACAATTTCCTTATCCAACCAACAGAACAGGTGTTATCGAAAGATTTATATCCGAAGGTTTAATCCAATCAAATGATGAAGGCTGGATGATTACTAATCTTGGCGCTTTGCTTTTTGCTAAGAAGTTGTCTGATTTTCCAGACATAGCGAGAAAAACAATGCGTGTGGTTGTATATGAAGGAAAAAATAAAGTGAAAACAAAAAAAGATATTCTCGGTGTTAAAGGCTATGCTGTAGGGTTTGAAGGCTTGATTAAATATATTGACGACCAGCTTCCCGTTAGCGAAGTAATAACGCAGGCATTAAGGCAAACAGTAAAAGTTTATCCGGAAATTGCAATACGCGAAATAGTTGCCAACGCATTAATCCACCAGGATTTTTCTGTTACAGGTACTGCACCAATTGTTGAAATTTTCGATGATAGAATTGAAGTGTCAAACCCTGGTAACCCGCTTATTAATCCGCTTCGTTTTATAGATGAATATCAAAGCCGTAATGAAACACTTGCTTCATTAATGCGGCGCTTACGTATCTGCGAAGAAAAAGGCAGCGGTGTTGATAAGGTTATTTTTTATGCTGAAGTTTATCAGTTACCCGCTCCTGATTTCAGAGTGTCAGAAAAGCATACAACAGTAATTCTGTTTTCACCGCAAAGCCTTAACGAGATGCATAAAAAAGACAGAATAAGAGCGTGCTATCAGCACTGCGTGCTAAAGTATGTTTCTAATGAGAAAATGACCAATCAAACATTAAGAGAGCGGTTTAAAATCGAAGAACAAAATGCAGCAATAGCAAGTCGTATAATAAAAGAAACACAAGATGCTGATTTAATAAAGTTTGAAGACCCGGAAAACAGGTCGCCCAAACTTAACCGGTACATCCCTGTTTGGGCATAACTATTTGATGGGTATTTGATAAATGGTGATAAAAATCAATTTTAAGCATTGATAATCAGCAAGTTTTTATTTGATGGCTATTTGATGAAATTGTGAATACAGTGTGAATAAGAAAGATTTACTAAAGTGAATACCCTGTTCTAACGCCATTGTACCGGTGTTGTACTGGTATTGTTACGGTGTTGTTCAAATTTATAGATAATGATTGAAGAGCAAAATATAAATCAGTTACCAAAAGGTTGGAAGTGGGAAACGTTAAGAAGTGTTTGCAAAGAATTGCAAAGTGGTAAGCGACCAAAAGGTGGGGTTCAAGGAATAGATTCTGGTGTTCCAAGCATTGGTGCTGAACATCTTGATGTTAATGGTGGATTCAGGTTTTCTAAAATAAAATATGTCCCAAATGAATTTGCAATGCAAATGAAAAAAGGAATCATTCAAAAAGATGATATTATTGTTGTAAAAGATGGAGCAACCACAGGAAAAGCTTCTTTTGTAAATAAAACTTTCCCTTTTGATTTTGCAGTAATCAATGAACACGTTTTTATTATTAGAGTAACCGAAGATGTCTTACCTCAATATGTTTTTTATAAAATTTGGTCATCAAAAGGGAATAAAGAAATCCTGGAAGATTTTAGAGGTGCTGCACAAGGCGGAATAAGTTCCGGATTTGTTGATAAAGTAACAATTCCGCTTCCTCCCAAGCCCACACAACAAGCCATTGTTTCTAAAATAGAAGAACTTTTTAGTGAATTAGACAAAGGCATAGAACAATTAAAAACCACACAACAGCAATTAAAAACTTACCGGCAGTCTGTATTAAAATGGGCATTTGAAGGAAAGCTAACAAATGAAAATGTAAATGAAGGTGAATTGCCGGAAGGATGGCAATGGAGCACAATAGGTAATATTTCAACAAATGTTGAATATGGTTCCGCGGCAAAGTCTAAGGAACAAGGTAAAATGCCTGTATTAAGAATGGGCAATATTCAAAATGGAAGATTTGATTGGGAAGATTTAGTTTATACCGATAATGAAGATGAAATAAAAAAATATTTACTAAAGAAGAATGATGTTTTATTTAATAGAACGAACAGTGCTGAATTAGTTGGAAAAACAGCTATTTATAAGGGAGAATATCCTGCAATTTTCGCCGGTTATTTAATACGAATAAATAGAATTGAAAACCTTATCAATGCTGATTATTTAAATTACTATCTTAATACAAAGGCAGCAAAACAATATGGAAATACTGTAAGAAGTTTTGGTGTTAACCAATCAAATATTAATGGAACAAAATTGAAAACTTATCCGGTACCGCTTCCACCAATCGAAGAACAAAACACCATTGTTCAGGAAATTGAAAGCCGTCTTAGCGTAGCCGATAAAATGGAAGAAAGCATAAATCAAAGACTGCAACAGGCAGAGGCATTAAGGCAAAGTATTTTAAAGAAAGCGTTTGAGGGAAAACTGGTTGCAACAGATACAATTGAAATAATTAAAGAAACTGCGAAAGTTATTCCATTTGAACGCAAAGTATTAGCAGGTAAGATTATCCATTTACTGCATGATGATAAATATTTTGGATTAACCAAGTTTCAGAAAATATTTTATCTCGTAGAAAATTTTGCTGAAGTTCCTTATGAAACAAGTTTTATTCAGGAAATGGCCGGGCCTTATGATAAAGAATTTACAACTGCGTTTCGAAAGGAAATGCAGGAAAAAGACTGGGCGCAAGAAGAGCAAAGAGGAAGTATTACCAAATTTATTCCTGGTGAAAATATTGGTTCTTTAATTTCAAACTATCCGGCTTATTTCAGAGATAAAGGAAGCCAGATAACGTTTGTTTTAAAGCAACTCAAAGATAAATCCACACATCAGGCAGAGTTAATTGCAACTTTATATGCCGTTTGGAATAACAGGTTAATTAAAAAGCAGCCGGTTAAAATTGATATGTTAGTTGAAGACTTTTTTAATTGGTCGGCGAAGAAGAAAGATGAATTTCAGAAAGAAGAAGTATTTAAAACTTATAAGTGGATGAAAGAAGTAAGATTTGTGCCAAAAGGATTTGGCAAAACTATAGACTAATAACAACGTAGCCGCTAAAATGAAAGGAAGCATAAATCAAAGCCTGCAACAGGCAGAAGCATTAAGACAAAGTTTTTAAAGAAAGCGTTTAAAGGGGAAATTAATATGAGCGTTGATGTTACACTTTTAGCTGAATACTCGGCAATTTATCCAGATTTAAATGATAAAATTGAGGAGCTTACAATTGGTATTCCAAAATCTCTTATTTTAAAAGCTGCTTCTTCTTTTTTGGCTTATGAGTTAATTGATCATTCAGAAAATTCTTTGCAAGCTATTTCACAGTTATGGTTTAGTGAAGAAAATGAGGGATTTCTTAAAGATTTAAGCAAAAGAATTTATAGACATTACAGTAATGAAGCAAAAAAAGTTGGTATCTTATGTGCCATTTCTAGCCTCAAACTTCTACAACATGGTTTTGAAAAAAATGAAACCAAATTAGAAAAGTCTAAAAAGCAATTAGAAATTGACTTATTTAAAATATACTTATTATTAAATGAATCTTTCACCTCTTTACACCTTAGAAGTGAAAATTATATAAATGAAACCTACCCTGCAATTAAGTTAAGCTTATTGCTATTAACCATGGGATTTTCTGCTTCAGATCTAATTAACTATAATTATTCGAGAGAATTTTTTTGTCAATCGGTAAAAGCTATGTTTTTATTCGATTATTTAGAAAATGAACCTTTAATGCAAACGCATAAAGATTATTTCTTAAAGAAATATGGAATTGTGTCAACTACAGAATATTACCAGAGGGTGTTTCCATTTATACAGCAAATCGTAACTAAAGAAAAGAAAGGATTTATTGAGATAAATATTGAAAAAAATAGTGAGTATGAAACACATAAAAAAATTTTTGGAAATTTATCTGTTCAACAATATGCTAAAGAAGATGATGTGGATTTTAGAGTAGTAAGAGGTAAGCCATTAGTAAAAATTGACGAAGACACTTATCGGATAACCCATCCGCTTTTCTTTACTGATAGACTTTATAAAAGCTTATATTTTGAATTTTCTAAAATTAATGAGGAAATAGATGAAAAAAATCGTATTAAAGAATTTAGAAGCTTTTATACTACAAATTTTTCTGAAAAATTTCTCTTTTATAAAGTAATTAAGTATTGCTTAAAAAATAGATATATACAATATTCCGGGGAAGATATTCAAAACTCTTATGAACTTAAAGGAGCTCCTGACTATTATATAAGAAATGGGAAACAGATATTCTTAATAGAGAATAAAGACATTTTTATAAATGCATCAATTAAGGAAAATCCTCTTTTTGAAAAGTTGGAAATTGAATTGAAAAAAAAATTTTTAATTGAAAATGGTAAAGGCGTAGGCATTAATCAAATCATTAAAAATATAGAAAAAGTATTAGGGCAAATCAATGTTTTTGATAAAGCGTATAATCCCAATCACGTAATAATTTATCCGATATTAGTTGTACATGACATAGTTTATGATTGTCCGGGATTAAACCAATTATTTAATCTATGGTTTCAGTCAGAATTAAATTTACTAGAGCAAAAAAATTTGTATATCAAAAATGTAAAGCCACTTGTTGTTTTAAATATTGATACATTGATTCGATCGGCAGAAATTTTAAGGTCAGGTAATATGAAATTTTCAGATTTGATAGAAGAATATTACAAAAATTGCAGATTAGTTAAATCGACCTTTAAATCATACGAAGAAATGAAAGATGAATATACAAGAATGAGTTTGCCTTCGACGGAGATAATTGAATCTTATTTTAATAAGAACCATTCTGTTTTGCTTCGTTATAATAAAATTTTAGAATTCTCCTCAAATGGAAGAATTAGCAAAAATTGATTAAAATAGCATAAGTGTCTGTGTGATAATTTGAATAATGATTTACATAAAAGAAAATTGCATTAAAAAGCTTACAAACAATGATCATAATCACAATTAACTAAATATAGTTACCTCAAATGAGAAACAACACTTCTTCCATCGTTTCCAAAGTATGGGCATTTTGCAACACACTTCGTGAAGACGGCGTAGGTTATGGAGATTATTTAGAGCAGCTAACCTATTTGCTGTTTTTAAAAATAGCAGATGAATACAGCAGGCCGCCGCATAACCGTGTCATGCCTATTCCTTCGGCATATAACTGGCAAACGCTTACCAATAAAAGCGGTGACGAACTTGAAGTGCATTACAATAACCTGCTGCGGGAACTGGGAAAAGAAAAAGGCATGCTCGGGCAAATATTCACTAAGAGCCAGAATAAAATAACAGACCCGGCCAAGCTGTATAAACTCATTGCACTGATCAATGCAGAACAGTGGGTACTGATGGGTGTAAAAGACAAAGGCGATATTTATGAAGGCTTACTGGAGAAAAATGCCGAAGATACAAAAAGCGGCGCCGGCCAGTACTTTACACCAAGGGCATTGATAAAATGCATGGTAGAATGTTTGCGCCCACAGCCCATGAAAACCATTGCAGACCCGGCTTGCGGCACAGGTGGTTTCTTTTTAGCAGCTTATGACTGGATAACAGAAAACTGCGATTTGGATAGGGAGCAAAAACAATTTTTAAAGTTCCATACATTTTCAGGCAATGAAATTGTTGCCAATACCCGCAGGCTGGCGCTCATGAATATGTTCCTGCACAATATTGGCGATATGGACAGTGAGCAGGTAATGATTTCGCCTAACGATTCATTGATTGCAGCCAGCGAAACAAGGTATGATTATGTATTAGCCAATCCGCCCTTTGGTAAAAAAAGCAGCATGACCTTTACCAATGAAGCAGGCGAACAGGAAAAAGAAGACCTCACCTATAACCGACAGGATTTTTGGGTAACCACCAGTAACAAGCAACTCAATTTTGTACAGCATATAAAAAGCATGTTGAAAACAACAGGTCATGCCGCCGTTGTTTTGCCGGATAATGTGTTGTTTGAAGGCGGCGCCGGAGAAACGGTGCGTAAAAAGCTGTTGGAAACAACAGACCTGCATACCATACTACGTTTACCCACTGGAATATTTTATGCCAACGGTGTAAAAGCAAACGTGTTGTTCTTTGATGGTAAGCCCGGCAGCAAAGACTCATGGACAAAGGAAGTGTGGGTATATGATTACAGGACCAACATCCATCATACACTTAAAAAAAATCCGAGGAGAACGGCAGCAGGGTAAACGCTGTACAGCGGCGGTCTGTTATGTTCAGGTTGTGAAGTGTTGAAAGAATTAAAACCTTAAATGCCTTACCGTTTCCTCCTTGTTGATC
>NZ_JASGEX010000191.1:0-21067 GCF_047606085.1 Parafilimonas sp. | reverse complement strand
TAATTTGTCATTTTAAAATTTTTTGGTGAATCTTTTAAAACGACTTTCCTCCATTAAGCCACAGCCTTTTTTATCCACTTATCCACATAAGGGTATTTTTACATTTCATTTCTAGACAGCTTCTTAGTTTATGATATAAGCAAACCGTTTTATCTTTGAATAATTAATTGATGTCTTTCTTTGTACGTATCATTAGTAACTTCAATAAAATAAGTTCCAAATTCTTCTCTGTAGCCGGTAGTGCCAACGCCCCTTCCCCATACACCTATTCTATTGCACATTACAGGTAATGTAACAGCTTTTCTTACTTCACTTCGTCCAGCACACCGGATTTTTCATATACTTCAAGTTTTTTGCCTAAGTCGTATTTCCCGGTTCCGGGAGATAAAACTTCTATTATCAAATCGGGCGCGCCGTAAATGCGTTTTTGATGAATGATGCCCGAATTTTCATTACATTTAAGGATGATTATTATGACACCGACCCGCATCTGAACCAAGTGCGGGGCATTTTATTATTCTTACTTACCAAATAAGCCGGCATTTAAAAGATAATTAAAATTTTGGACACACTATTATCTATAAAATGCATGAACTTAAACACGCTGTTGATTTAAATATGCAGCCGAATTGTTGCGACGCAACGAAGCTGCCATGAATTCCCCAGCTGGTAACCCAAATATTGCTTTAAACTTTGGAGGCAAGCCAAAGTAAAATTTATTACGAGCCGGCTACCTTTTTCTTTAAATATTTCCTTACCGGCATATCGTAAAATTTCATTACCAGCCAGGCAAATACCACTAAGAAAATCACACCGGGAATGATGATGTAAGGAAGTTTTTCCATTGGTGGTTTGAAGGTGGTGTAATAGTTGCCAAAAATCCATAATGCGGCATAATGTGTCATGTATAAAGGGTAAGATATGTTGCCGGAGAATATGCAAATGCTTTTCATTTTTGGGTTAAGTGCAGAGCCTGCGCCAAGCGATACGATTAACGGGAAATAAAACAATACAACAAGCAGTTCTGTTAACCAGTTAAAACTTGTTCCCGGCATAAGGAAGGCTAAGCTTAACAACACTGTGAGGCCAATAAAACCAATGTTGTTTTTGATGATCCAGTTACTGCGGCAGATGAGCAGGCCCGCAGAAAATGAATAGGCCAGCCTTGCGCCGCCATCCCAAAAAGTGCCTCCTGACCATCCGCCCAATAAATTGCCCGAACGATAGCTTACATAACTTAACAATATGCCTGCAATAATTGTTATGATGATAAGAACGTTTCGTTTTATGCGGCAAAGAAAAAATGCATAAATGATGTTGGCAATGTATTCCCAAAACAGCGACCATGATGGCGCATTTAAACCAAACAGGTTAAAGGCGCGGTCTGGCATGGAGGGCATGGGTATAAGCATAATGGAAGCAATAAACAGCAGCAATATTTTCCCGGCGCTGTAATCAAGATAAGCTGTTGAAAAGGGATCGA
Source organism: Parafilimonas sp. (assembly GCF_047606085.1). Taxonomy (GTDB): domain Bacteria; phylum Bacteroidota; class Bacteroidia; order Chitinophagales; family Chitinophagaceae; genus Parafilimonas. Next base: position 19,584 of record NZ_JASGEX010000191.1, on the reverse strand, counting down.
GCAGAAAACCAATAAGGCCAAGCGCGGATCCGATAATTACCAATGGTTGCAACCTTATTAACCGTACAACAAAGAAATTTTTTAAGCCCAGTTGCTGCATGCGGTTGTCATACGCATAACCCATAACAAAACCGGAGAGGCAAAAGAAAAAATCAACAGCCAGAAAACCATGACCGATAAAATTTTGGCTGTAATCTGAGAAAATCCACTCCATAAAATGAAATATAACAACTGCCAGCGCTGCTATGCCTCTTAAGCCATCAAGAATATCAAAATGTGGTTTGGTCCTTAAAACAGAAGTACCCGTGGTTTTGTTTATCATGCGGTGGGAGAAATGTTTATTTTAATTTCAAAACTCAGGATGTTGCACGCCCTTCACCAACTGCCACAGTACAACACCTGCGGCAACACTTACATTCAATGAATGCTTCATGCCCTGCTGCGGAATTTCAATACAGCCATCGCACTGCTGCATGACTAAATCCTGCACGCCGGTTACTTCGTTGCCAAAAACAACGGCTGTTTTTTGGTTGGGATTGATGGAAAAATTTTCCAGTGAGATACTGTTTTCAGCCTGCTCTATCGCATAGATTTTATAACCGTTTTGCTTAAGCTGGCTGATGGCATCAACAATGTTATCAAACTGCATCCAGTCAACAGTTTCAGAAGCGCCAAGCGCTGTTTTATCAACCTGACGATGCGTTGGCGGCGGCGTATAACCGCAAACAAAAATGCATTCAATTAAAAATGCATCCGATGTCCTGAATATGCTGCCCACATTGTAAGCGCTGCGGATATTATCGAGCACAACAATTATTTTATGTTTATCGGCCTGCTTAAATTCTTCAACCGTTTTGCGGTTCAGTTCATCCATGCTTAGTTTGCGCATGGCGCAAAAATAAAACTGCCGGTAACATTTGACCAATAGATATTTGAATGCAGGCGTTAATTTGAAGTCGGAGACTTCGCGCATAGAACTGCGAAGTCAGGAGACTTCGCAGAGCAACTCCTTAATTTATGCATGGCGCAAAAAAACAAAACTGCCCTGCGTATTTGCAAGGCAGTAAGTATAGCAATTGGCTCAAAATTATTTCAGCTTCATGTTAACAATAATATCCTGTATCTTTTGTTTTTGTGCAGCCAGCGCATTATCAAATGCTTCTTTGCTGCCAAGCCTGGTATGAACGCTAAAGTAGAATTTAATTTTGGGTTCCGTACCACTTGGCCTTGCAGAAATTTTTGAACCGTCTTCCAGCTTAAACTGCAGCACATTACTTTTGGGCAATTCAATCTTCCAGGTTTCGCCGGTTTTTAAGTTCCTGCCTTCCTGTGTTTGATAGTCGAGCAATTCAACAACAGGCGAGTTATTGATTGTTGTTGGCGGGTTATCACGATAGGCTTTCATCATCTCCGCAATTTCTTCCTGGCCGCGCATGCCTTTTTTGGTAATGCTTATCAGTTCTTCGTAGAAGAAGCCATATTGAATGTAAAGGTCAATGAGCTTATTGTATAAGCTTACGCCTTTATTTTTTTCATAAGCAGCCATTTCGCAAAGGAATGCCACGGCAGAAACCGCATCTTTATCCCGCAGCTTGTCGCCCACCATCAAACCAAAACTTTCTTCACCGCCTATGATATAATTCTCTTTGCCTTCTTTTTCTTTTATTAATTCAGCAATCCACTTAAAGCCTGTAAGCACATTGTAACAGGCAACGCTGTTTTTTTCTGCAATAGCATCAATCATATACGTGGTTACGATCGTTTTTATAACCATATCATTGGGCTGTGCAATGCCTTTTGCCCTGCGGGCTTCGAGCATGTAGGAAATAGCCAGCACGGCTGTTTGATTGCCGTTCATCAGTACCCATTCGCCTTTATGATTTTTTATACCGATACCAACCCGGTCGGCATCAGGATCGGTGCCCAGTAAAATATCGGCATCCAGTTCCGCTGCTTTTTTAAGGCCGATGCTCATAGTTTCACTTTCTTCAGGATTGGGATAAACAACGGTTGGAAAATTGCCATCCGGTGTTTCCTGTTCTTCAACAATAGTTACATTGTCAAAGCCAAATTCCTTCAACACTTTTGGCACCAGCGTAATGCCCGTGCCATGTATGGGCGTGTAAACTATTTTAAGATCGTGCTGCTTTTGAATAACATCAGGATAAACGCTCAGGCTTTTCACCATTTTGATGTAAGCTTCATCTATGTCTTTGCCGATGATGGTGATGCGTGATTCACCGCCGGTAAACTTAACATCATCCACGCTTTTAATGGCTTCCACTTCTTTAATTACATTCTTATCATGCGGAGGAACCAATTGCCCGCCATCGTTCCAGTAAGCCTTATAACCGTTATATTCTTTCGGATTATGTGAAGCCGTTATCACAACGCCGCCATTCAGTTTCAGGTAACGGATGGTGAAGCTTAATTCAGGTGTAGGGCGCAGGGCTTCAAACAAAAAAACCTTTATACCGTTTGCTGCGAAAACATTGGCTGTTGTTTCTGCAAAAAAGCGGCTGTTGTTGCGGCTGTCGTGCGCAATGGCCACTTTTATTTCAACATTGCCTAAGGTCTTTTTTAAATAATTGGCAAAACCCTGTGTGGCCATGCCTACCGTATATTTATTCATGCGGTTAGTGCCAACGCCCATTAAGCCGCGCAAACCGCCGGTGCCAAATTCGAGGTTCTGGTAAAAAGATTCAATGAGCTCTGTTTCATTACTGCTTTGCAGTTTTTTTATCTCGTTCTTGGTTTCTTCATCGTAATTGCCATTAAGCCAGGTTTCTACTTTTTGTTTTACGGCAGCATCCATAACTGATAGTTTATAGTTTTAATTTAAGAGGCGTAAATATATAACAAAGACAATTTACCCCATCCCCTAAAGGGGAGTTTTTATGTTCGTGAAGCATATAACATTGTTTATGTGTTTTGGTTGTGGTTTGTGATGCCATGAAAATATGCAGTAGAAGGGAGTGACTCCTGAAAAATCGGGACAGGCCAGCCGTGATGACATCTGTTCATTAGCTGATAACCAAAATAAATAGCTTAAAGAGTTTCTAATAAGCACACATAAAGTTTTAGGGCGCCGCTGTTAAAATACAATAAAGCACTTCGTATATAGGCATCCCTCCCGAAGTATCGGGAGGGAACGAGGGTGAGGAGGATTATTTAAACAGCCGGAATATATCCAGCCCCAGCGCATACGCCATTAAGCCAAGCAAGAGTATCATGCCAAACATTTGCGCATATTCCATAAACTTATCCGTTGGCTTGCGGCCGGTAATGATTTCATACATACAGAACAATGCGTGGCCGCCATCCAATGCAGGTATGGGCAATATGTTCATAAAAGCAAGCAGTATGGAGAAGATAGCGGTAAGCGTCCAGAAACTTTGCCAGTCCCACACACCGGAGAAGGCATCGCCGATGCTGATAACGCTGCCCAGCGAATCGCTTACTTTTACTTCTGATGAAGTGAAAAGCAGTTTCAGATTACGCACATATTTATCAAGCGTTTCCCAGCATTTGCTTATGCCCGCCGGTATGGCTTCGAGAAATGTATAATTGATTTGTTTGGTACCTAAAATTTTGTCGGGGCCTTTGAAGCCAATATAATTATTGCCATTATCGTCAAAAGATACAGCGGCATTCACGGTGTCTTTGCCATTGCGCAAAACAGTGATAACGCCATCTTTATTCTTATAATCTTTGGTGAGCTTTGCATAGTCAACATTAAAATATACAGGCGAATGATTAAATGCAATTACGCTGTCGCCTTTTTGCAGGCTGCCCGATTTTATTTTTGCTTTCTCCAAAACGGAATCTACAATCAGCGGAATTCTAACATAGGAAAAGCCACCCAGCCTGTTCTTGTTCAACTGGCCAATAAACCCTGCCGGAAGCGGCAGTTTAATCAGCTCGCCATTCCTGTCAACCGTAATTGATTTGGCTTCGTTGATAATAATTTCAGAACCAACTGTTCCAACTTTTTCAATTCTTTCTGTATCAACCAACACAATTTTATCGCCATCTTTCAAACCTATTTTGGTGCCAAGGCTATCGGCATATACGCCGTATTTTAAATTCTCAACCGGAATATAACGGTCGCCCCAAACCCAGGTAATGCTTATAAAAATTACTATAGCCAGCACCACGTTCATAAATACGCCGGCCACCATGATTATCAAGCGTTGCCAGGCCGGTTTGCTCCTGAACTCATAAGGTTGCGGCGGTTGTTTCAATTGTTCTTTGTCCATGCTCTCATCCACCATGCCCGAAATTTTCACATAGCCGCCAAAAGGCACCCAGCCAATGCCATAAACCGTTTCGCCGATCTTCTTTTTCCAGATGCTGAACCAGGGATCGAAGAATAAATAAAATTTTTCAACGCGGCACCTGAACCATTTTGCAGTGGCATAATGGCCCAGTTCATGCAGCGTAACCAATATGGAAAACGATAAAATAAATTGGAGTACTTTAACGCCAACGCTCGTCCAGTCAATTGCTAATAATGTCATAGTAGCCCTAAATCCCTAAAGGGACTTTTTAAGATTAAGAATGTTTTTAGTTTGATTAGTATTTTACCCACTGTTGTTGTTTTTATGATTGCTTCGCAATTTTTTTTGGGTCACCGGCTGTTGTTTGCATGGCACCCTCGTTACGTCGCATCCCCGTCTGACCGGCGCCAGCCGGGCAGGACTTCAACTATTGATTTGTTATTCAGCTTCAGCAATGTATAATCCTGAACACATTCAAACAACTTTAAAAATTTTGCAATGATAGCAATTCATTTGTTAATCAAATAATATAAGCTGGATAAAAGGCCTGGTTATAAATAGCGCGCTTTAGAAGATGGGACTTATAATTGTATGAGCGATGCTGCATATTCACGGGCTTCTGCATCGCTTTCAAGGTATTCATCCAAAGTTGGTGTTTCTATGAAATCAATTTTCTCCATGGTTTTTTCAACAAGCGCTGTAATATCGAGAAATCCTATTTTATTGCGCAGGAATGCAAATACGGCTATTTCGTTGGCGGCGTTTAAAATGCAGGGCATGTTGCCACCCTTATATAAAGCATCGGTGGCCAGCAAAAGATTGCGGAAAGTGCGCAGGTCGGGCTCTTCAAAGGTTAAGGTTGAAGGTTTTTTAAAATCATAACGCGGAAATGTATTGGGCAGCCTTTGCGGAAAAGCCAGTGCGTACTGAATAGGCAGCTTCATATCGGGCAAACCCATCTGCGCTTTTATGCTGCCATCTTCAAACTGCACCATGCTGTGAATAATGCTTTGCGGGTGTATCATTACCTGTATCTGGTCAGGATGCAGGCTGAACAACCATTTGGCCTCAATCATTTCAAGGCCCTTATTCATGAGTGTGGCAGAGTCAATGGTTATTTTAGCGCCCATTGTCCAATTCGGATGTTGCAAAGCATGGTCGCGTTTTACATTTACCAGGAAGTTAGGTTTCTTGCCCAGAAACGGGCCGCCGCTGGCCGTGAGTATTATCTTTTCAATTTTATTTCTGCCTTCACCAATCAGGCATTGAAAAATAGCAGAGTGCTCGCTGTCAACGGGAATAACCGGCACTTTCTTTTCAAAAGCTTTCTGCATTACAATATCGCCGGCAACCACCAGGGTTTCTTTATTGGCCAGCGCTACAGGCTTGCCAATTTCAATGGCATTTAAAGTAGGCTGAAAACCAGCGTAACCAACTATGGCGGCCAGCATGAGATCGTACGAATCCATCAGCGCCACTTCATTCAATGCTTTTTCTCCTGCAAACACTTTTATCTGTGTGTTTGATAAAGCGTCTTTTACAACCTCATACTTTCTTTCATCTGTAATAACAACTATATTGGGGTTAAACTTCAGTGCCTGTTCAACCAGTAACTTATCGTTGGTATAAGCCGTAAGTATTTCTGCGGAAAACTTATCAGCATTTGCTTCAATTACTTCTAATGCCTGTGTGCCTATTGAGCCTGTGGAGCCAAAAATTGCAATGCGTTTAACCATAGCTGCTAACTTGCTTAAAGTTGTAAAGATAAAAGAATTAAGATGCCCTGTTGTTTTAATTAAATACGCCGGTGAGTTATCAGTTGTGCATGAACACAAACATGCACGACTTACCATTTACCACTCACAATTAAGCAAGCATAATAACGTTAATTGGTTTTGTAATTATATAACGCGTTTGCAATTATTCTTTCATTGCTTAGGCGTGGGAGTTTATTCTGGCCGCCCAGTTTGCCAATTGATTTCATATAATCTATAAAACCATTTTTGCGTATGGGCACAATCTTTAATGGGTCAAGAATATTGCCACTGATAAGATCGTCGTAGTAAATATTTTTTTCACGAAGGTTATGATCAATTTCTGCGGCAAGCGCATTAATGTTTTCCGGTACATCTTCAAATTCAATAAACCATTCGTGGTAACTCCTGCCTTCTGTTTGCGCCACCATGGGCGCCACGGTAAATTCTATTACGTTCGTATGTAATTTTTCAGCAGCATGCGTTAATGCAAATTCCACTTCTTCACCAATTACATGCTCGCCAAACGCTGAAATAAAATGTTTTGTTCTGCCGGTAACAATTAAACGGTAAGGTTTAACGCTTACAAATTTTATCATGTCGCCCACATCGTAAGCCCAAAGGCCGGCATTATTGCTTACAATCATTGCATAATTTTCATTAACCTGTACGTCTTTTAACTGCAGCCTTTGCGGGTTTGGTTTGCCAATTTCACCGGCAGGAATAAATTCAAAGAAAATACCCGAATCGGTATTTAATAATAAGCCTTCTGTTTTCTGCGAATCCCGGAAGGCAAAAAAGCCTTCGCTGGCTGGAAATAATTCAATGGAATCAATCTTTCTGCCGAGGCTTTCTTCAATACGGTTTTTATAGGGTTCAAAATTTACGCCGCCATAAACCAACACCGATAAATTTTTAAACAGCTCGCCCACTTTTTTACCAGAAACTTCCATTATCCGGTCAAAATACATTTGCATCCATGGGGGGATGCCGCTGATGAGCGTCATATCCTGGCTGATGGTTTCTTTTACAATCGCATCGAGCTTGGTTTCCCAGTCTTCAATACAATTGGTTTCGTAGGAAGGAAGCTGGTTGCCCCTTAAATATTTAGGTATGTGATGGTTAACGATGCCGCTTAACCTTCCCGTAGGAATGCCGCCAATGCGTTCCAGTTCCGGCGAACCGCTTAAAAAGATCATTTTGCCGTTGGCAAAAAGCGAATTACCGCTTTCGGCCATATAACATAACAATGCATTTCTTGCTGTTTCAATGTGATTGGAAATACTTTGTTTTGAAATAGGAATGTATTTTACACCGCTGGTAGTGCCGCTGGTTTTGGCAAGATAGATGGGCTTGCCTTGCCAAAGCACATTTTCCCGGCCTTCTTTTACTTTATTGATATACGGCTTTATTTGTTCGTAATCGCGAACTGGGATCTGCCTTTTAAAATTCTCGTATGATTCAATTTTATCAAAACCATGATCTTTGCCAAAATCAGTTTGCCGGGCTGATTTTACCAGCATTTTCATGATCTTTTCCTGGTCTTCAACGGCGGATTCCATCCATTTTTTGGTTTTGCCTGAAATATAACTGGCCAATGGACGTGCTAACAAAGATTTTAAATACATAAGCAAACGCTAAAGCCGCAAATTTAGTGGGAAGTGATTTTAAAAAGGTTCTTTGCAAGAAGCTTAGGAGAATATTTACAAATTTCTTTTCATAAATATGCTATGATACATTACCTTTGCCGTCCAAATTTTTAAAAATTATGTTCGCGATAGTTAAAATTGCCGGCCAGCAATTCAAAGTACAGGAAGGGCAAAACCTCTATGTTCCGCATATTGCAGGCAAAAGTGGCGATAAAGTTGAATTTTCTGATATTTTATTGGTAGATGCCGATGGCAAGCTTTCTGCCGGTAAAGATGCAACGGCCACCGTTAAGGCTGAAATTGTAAACGACCTTGTAAAAGGCGATAAGGTGATTGCCTTTAAAATGAAAAGAAGAAAAGGTTTTCGCAAGAAACACGGCCACAGAACGCAGTACACACAAATTAAAATTGAAAGCATAGCCTAATCAATTTTATAATCATCAACTTCAAATTTTAAATTATTAATTTATATGGCACATAAAAAAGGTGAAGGCAGTGTAAAGAACGGCCGCGATTCCCAAAGCAAACGTTTAGGCGTAAAAATTTATGGTGGCCAGCCTGCCATAGCAGGTAACATAATTGTTCGTCAAAGAGGAACAGTGTATCATCCTGGTAAAAATGTAGGTGTTGGCAAAGACTTTACCTTGTTTGCGCTTACTGATGGAACCGTTGAATTTAGAAAAACAAAGGAAAATAAAACCACTGTTTCTGTTACACCGGCAGAAGCCTAACATAATTATATTTTTCATTCCATAGCATTATCCATATACACGAGTTATCCACGTTATATGGATAATTTTTTTGGTGCTTCGTAATATAGTTTATACTTTAGTCGAATTATTTTACTAACCATTTAAATTTCAAAACTATGGCAACAGCAAAAAAAGCCGCAAAAAAAGCAGCGCCTAAAAAGGTAGCAAAGAAAGCTGCCCCTAAAAAAGCAGCAGCTCCTAAGAAAGTGGCAAAGAAAGCAGCTCCCAAAAAAGCAGCAGCTCCTAAGAAAGCTGCAAAGAAAAAATAAGCAGTTTAGCTTTAGCGTTAATAGAAAATTTAAGTCCCCCGAAGCATCGGGGGACTTTTTTATTTATATGGTTTGCTTCGGCTTATTCCTGAAATACAGGAATGCTGTAATGGCCAGAAGCAGCCATACAATGGCCGATGCTATTATGGCAACGATAAGGCTGTTGTAAAAAGAAGCCGGCTTAAATTCAAAACGAATGTTGTGCGCACCTGCCGGAACAGCCAGGCCACGCAGTACATAATCTGTTCTTACAATCGGCGTTTCTTTATCATCAACGTATGCCTTCCAGCCACGGTCGTAATATATTTCACTGAATACGGCAAACTGGTTGGTATTGCTTTTACTGGAATAGGTTATTACGTCATTATCATTCTTTATTAAATGAATAGATGCCGTGCTGTCAAATGACGGCGCAAATGCAATTTTGCTTTTTTCAGCTTCTTCTATAATGGCGCTGTCTGCCGGATTGTTTTTGTCCAATGCACGCATGGCGGCTGCATCATCTTTTACATAAGCCACCTGTTTTGTAAACCAGCATGCGCCCAGGTTGCCCGGGTTTACCTGTGCTTCAGCGCCTTGTTGCCCGCGATTGATAACATACTTTGTATTAAGCATGTTCAGCACATTAATGTTTAGTTTGCCATTCAACTGGTAAGTGATCAAATCCTGGTAAATGGCAAGTTTAGCCGGGTTATAACCGCCTACCGAATTGTGGAAGTAAGATGTCATGGCATCCTGGAAAGGGTCGCTTGCGCTGATGTTAAGCACACGATAATAACCTGTATCCTGCAATATTTGCTGGTCAACTGCTGAAGGTGTAAAGCTTTGCGCCTGCTGGTCTTCTTTGGTTTGAAATTTATTATCATTCAAATACCTTCTTCCTACAGCCAGTATATCAATGGAGCTTAATAGTAAAATGGCCAGCATGGCGTATGGAGCTTTGAGTTTATCTTTTATATATAACCATACAAATGCAAAGGCAAGCGCAGCAAAAATTAAAGAACGCATAATATCGCTGCCGAATAATGATTGCCTGTCTTGTTTTAATGCGTTGTAAAAATTATTGGCAACATCTTTATTGCCCCCTGTTAGCTGGCTTAAATAATTTACAGTTGAACTATCAGTTGATGACTCATACGTAAAGCTTGAATAAAGCATAGCAATCACCAGGAATGCACCGGCCGTTACATAACCTGAAATCTTTAGCTTTTTCCATGTGTATGCTTTGTCTTTTTCAGCAAAAAATAACTGTTGTAAAGTAACTACGCTGAGCAATGGGAATATTAGTTGTGGAATAATAAGTGTGTATGTAGGTACCCTGAACTTATTATACATGGGCAGGTAATTAAAAAGAAAATTATTAAGTTCAGGAAAGAACCTGCCCCAGCTCATCATAATAGCCAGAACGCTTACTGCCAGCATCCACCATTTATCTTTTCGCCTCAGGTATATCATTCCAAAAACGAACAGGAAGCAGATGATTGCCCCCAAATAAACCGGCCCTGAAGTAAATGGTTGTTCACCCCAATATGTTGGCATTTGCGATGCTAACTGGGCCGCCTGGTCCTCTGGTACACCACTCTGTGTTGCCAACTTTGCAAAATGTGAATTTTTATCAAGGCCGTTATCACCGCCCGAAACGCCGCCATAAATATTGGGCACAAGTATTGACAAAACTTCCGGCTTTTCAAAGCTCCACTGAAAAGCATAATCAACCGGCAGGCCTGTTGTTTTTGTTGCTGTGTTGTTTGAATCTAAATCCAATACACCATTGCGCATGGTGGCTTTGGAAAAATCATAAGTCGTTGCCAGTATTACCATGTTTGACGCCACGCCTATAATGCCGGTAATGCCAACAATAACCAATGATTTTATAAGGTGTTTATATTCTTTGGCACGAATCCATTGCATAACGTAATACAGTGTCATAAAACAGGCCACTATTAAAAAATAATAGGTTACCTGAAGGTGGTTTAGCGCAATAAATAAACTGGTGAACAAAGCGGTAAGCGCAGCGCCCACCCAGTATTTCTTTTGATATACAAGCAGTACAGCGCCCAGTAATGCCGGCATATACGCCATAACAAGCACCTGCGATTCGTGGCCTGCCACCACCAATATGGGGCTGAATGAGGAGTATGCATAAGCCAGTGCGCCGGCAATGCCGATGCGGTAATCAGCTTTATACACCTGGCTAAGGAAATAAAACCCCAGGCACAGCAGAAAGAAAAACTGGAAGGGCTTGCCCAGAAACAGCGATAATACGGAATGTATGTAAATCAGGTTAAACGGATTGTTGGGATCCATGGCGATCTGGTAGGCCGGCATGCCGCTGAACATGCCGTTTGTCCATAAAGGAAAATGGCCATGCGTTTCTTTATATGTAAAGGAGTTTTGGGCCATGCCTTTCCAGTGAATAATATCACTTTGCTGCAACACTTTGCCCTGCAATGCCGGTTTGCAATATATAAGCGCTACAACCAAAAAAACGGCAATGGCAATAAGATGCGGCATAACCTTACTCCAGTTAAACTTATTCATACATGAATTTTAAGAGCGGCAAACCTAATGAAAATGTGTAATTGTAATGCCGCCCTTACATTCCTTTGATTATATTTTATTTTTCGCAGCAACGGAACATTTACAGGGAAATAAACAAATGATATTTATTTATCACATTGCCCGTATTAATATCGAATACAAGATACTTTTGCAGCGATTAAAAATCCATTCAACAAAGAATTAACCTGTAAAAATTATGCAGTTAAAAGAAACATGGCGGTGGTTTGGCCCTGATGACCCCGTTACATTAAACGATATTTTGCAAACAGGCGCTAAGGGTATTGTAAACGCTTTGCACCAGGTGCCGCATGGCGATGTTTGGACGGTAGCGGAAATTCAAAAGCGAAAAGATATTATAGAAGCTGCAGGTTTAACATGGGATGTTGTGGAAAGCGTTACGGTGCATGAATCCATTAAAACGCAAACAGGCGATTACAAAAAATATATTGAACAATATAAAGATACATTGCGCAATCTTTCCGCCTGCGGCATAAAAACCGTTACTTACAATTTTATGCCTGTGACCGACTGGACGCGTACCCATCTTGATTACCTGATGCCGGATGGTTCAAGGGCTTTATACTTCAATTGGTTTGACCTTGCCGTTTTTGATATACACATATTAAAAAGAAAAAATGCTGCGGAAAGCTATAATGAAATTATTGTACTTGAAGCTGAAAAAAGGTTCAAACAATATCCGCAATCGCAACTGGATGAAATTACACGCATCATATTATTCGGCCTGCCTGGCGAAAAAAAGATTACAGTTGAAGAAGTGCAGGAAAAACTGGACTGGTATAAAGATATTGACCACACTGCTTTGCGCGAAAGCCTGAAATATTTTTTGCAGGAAATTACACCGGTTGCCGATGAAGAAGGTATAAAGCTGGCCATTCACCCGGACGACCCGCCCTTTGATATTTTGGGCCTGCCCCGCATTGTAAGCAACAGAGAAGATATTGAATTCATTCTTTCTTCCGTAAAAAATAAAAGCAATGGCATTTGTTTTTGCTCAGGCTCATTGGGCGCCGGCATTAAAAATAATTTGCCTGATATTGTACGCACCATTGGCGACCGCCTGCATTTCGTGCATCTCCGCAATACAAAACGGGATGAATTCGGTAATTTTTATGAAGCCGATCATCTTGGCGGCGATACCGATATGTATGCGGTAGTAAAAGAAGTGCTGGCCATCCAGCAAAGAACCGGTGCCGCCATTCCGTTCAGGCCGGATCATGGCCATGTAATGCTGGATGATATGGATAAGCAAACCAATCCCGGCTATTCCTGCATTGGCCGTATGCGCGGCCTGGCTGAATTGCGGGGGCTGATGCTGGGCATAAGCCGGGAAAATAACTGGGCATGAGCAGCCATTTTTTCCTTATCAATTAATTCAGTATAAATAAAGATGTTAATTCAGCTTTTTACCCTACTTTTGCGCCCCTATATAGAAGGATGAAAAAAATCTGGATGCAATTAAATTAATTAAGATGTCTTATTTAACTATTGAAAAAAAACAAAACATTTTTGCCGAATTTGGCGGCAAAGCGGAAAATACCGGTTCAATCGAAGCGCAGATCGCTTTACTGACTGAACGTATTTCAAGCATTTCCAAACATTTGCAGGGCAACAAAAAAGACTTTGACACACACAGCGGTCTTATGCACATGGTTGGCCAGCGCAAACGCCTGTTAACCTATCTTCAGAAAAAAGACCTCCAGGGTTACCGCGCACTTATCGAGAAGCTCGGCTTAAGAAAATAATTAAGATATTAAAAAAGCGATCCCAACTACATGGTTGGGATTTGCTTTTATTGTGTTTATTATTCTCCCGATAATTTAGCCAATTGCTTAGTGGCTGCTATCTCATGCAGCACGCATTATTCTTTCTCTTTTAAAACGAATTTTATGTTATCTCAACCATTTCAATCAAGTTTTAAACTGCCCGCCGGGCAGGAAATTATTATAGAAACAGGCCGACTTGCCCGCCAGGCCGATGGCGCTGTTACCATTCGCCAGGGTAATTGTATCATACTCGCAACCGTGGTGGCTTCAAAAGAGCCAAAAGCAGGGCAGGACTGGTTTCCATTAACGGTGGACTACAACGAAAAGTTTGCCGCCGCCGGAAGAATACCGGGCTCTTTCTTTAAACGCGAAGGAAGGCTGAGCGATTATGAAGTTTTGATAAGCCGTTTAATTGACCGCGCTTTGCGCCCATTATTCCCCGAAGATTATTTCTGCGATGTGCAGGTGCTGGTTACGCTTGTTTCCTCTGATCCTGAAGTAATGCCTGATTCACTGGCCTGCCTGGCAGCAAGCGCTGCACTGTCTGTTTCCGATGTTCCCATCAAGGAAATTATTTCTGAAGTGCGTGTGGCAAGGGTTGACGGTGAAATGATAGTCAATCCCACCCGCTCCCAGCTTGCCAATGCCGATATGGATTTCATCATCGGCGCCACAGAAAAGAACTTAATGATGGTGGAAGGCGAAAGTGAAGAATGCAGCGAAGAAGACCTTGTTAATGCTTTACAGATAGCGCACGATGCTATTCGGATTCAGATAAAAGCCCAGGAGGAACTTCGGGATAAAGTGGGCGTTAAAGGCAAACGCGAGTATGCTTTGCCTGAACAGAATGAAGAACTGAAAGAAAAAGTGATTGCTTTTTGCAAAGACCGATTATACCAGGTTGCCGCGGGTGGAACAGCAAAACATGAAAGGTCTGACGCATTCAAACTTATTAAAGATGAATTGCTGTTAAGCCTGCCGGAAGATACTACGGAAGAGCATCTTAAGCTGGCTAAGAAATATTATGAAGACCTGCAGTGGGAAGTGGTTCGTAATATGATACTGGATGACCGCAAACGCTTGGATGGCCGTAAACTGGATGAGGTACGCCCGCTGAATATGGAAACAGATGTTTTGCCATCGCCGCATGGCTCAGCCTTGTTTACCCGTGGTGAAACCCAATCATTAACAACCGTTACATTAGGCACGCCATTAGATGAATTATTGATTGAAAGCGCTGCCACCAGCGATTACAGCAAATTCATCCTGCATTATAATTTCCCGCCATTTTCAACCGGCGAAGTAAAACCGATGCGTGGACCGGGCAGAAGGGAAGTTGGCCATGGCAACCTGGCTATGCGCAGCTTAAAACAAATGATGCCCGGCAGCGATTATGCTTATACCGTACGTATTGTAAGCGACATTCTGGAAAGCAACGGATCATCATCAATGGCAACGGTATGCGCCGGCTCATTAGCCTTAATGGACGCAGGTGTTCCTGTTCCAAAACACGTAGGCGGTATAGCTATGGGTTTAATAACACGTACCAGCGATAACAAGCATGCAATACTTAGTGATATTTTGGGGGATGAAGACCATTTAGGCGATATGGACTTTAAAGTTACCGGTACCCGCGATGGTATTTGTGGCGTGCAGATGGATATTAAGATTGATGGCCTTAGCATGGATGTAATGCGTGAAGCATTGGAACAGGCGCGCAAAGGCAGGTTGCATATCCTGAATGCGATGTATGAAGCCATTCCGGCGGCAAGGGTTGAAGTGAAGCCGCATGCACCACGCATGGAAAAACTGATCATTGATAAAGAATTTATTGGTGCGGTTATTGGGCCCGGCGGCAAAGTGATCCAGGAAATTCAGAAAGAAACCGGCACTACTATCAATATTGAAGAAGTAGGCAACTTTGGTGAAGTAAGCATATTCTCAACCAATAAAGAAAGTGTTGAAAAAGCATTGAAATGGGTTAAGGGAATTGTTGCTGTGCCACAGGTTGGCGAAGTATATGAAGCTAAAGTAAAAACCATTCAGCCTTATGGCGCCTTTGTTGAATTCCTGCCGAGGAAAGAAGGTTTATTGCACATTAGTGAAATAAGCTGGAAACGCCTCGAAACAATAGAAGGGGTATTAAAGGAAGGGGATATTGTAAAGGTGAAACTGATTGGCCTTGATCCTAAAACAGGCAAATTTAAATTAAGCCGAAAGGCATTAATGCCAAAGCCTGAAGCCAGGCCAAAACCACAGGAATAGCTTTTTTAATAAATACAAATTAGTAAAAATCCCTTGCATGCGCAGGGGATTTTTGTTTTAACCATCAGCATAACCATAATAATTACAGACACTTAACTTTGTTGGTATATGAAACCGAGCATGATAATTTTTCTCACACTGGGGAATGTACATAGCGAGGTTCCATGAGGCCATTGAAAAATCAAACTTGTACGAATGAAAAGGATATTGGGTATAGCTGCCCTGGTTATATTGTTGCTTGCTTTAATTACTGCATGGCTTGTATTTGGCCCGGCTACCATATTTTCAAACAAGATAAAGTATATATATGTAAGGGATGGCATTGATGCACAAGCGCAGATAGAAAAACAACTGGATACCGGGTATACCGTTCGTACCGTTTTTGTTTTTAAACTGCTGGCAAGGCCTGCAAAAGCATTTAGCCGCATAACACCAGGCAGGTTTGAAATAAAAAAAGGCGAAAGCATTTTTAATATATTAAGAACGTTACGAAACAATCATCAAAGCCCGGTAAGGCTGGTGATTAATAAGCTGCGCATTCCGCAGGACCTTGCAAAAATTATCGGTAAGAATTTTTCAACTGATTCCCTGCAGGCTTTATTATTTCTTACAAATACTGATTCTTTACAAACAGCAGGCGTTGATACCAATACGCTCATGACCATTATTATTCCTGATACTTATTTTTTGAACTGGAATACATCAACCAAAAAAATATTATTGCGGTTGAAAGACGAGCAGGATAATTTTTGGGATAAAGATGGCCGGCTGCAAAAAGCAGAAGCGCTTAATTTAACCAAACTGCAGGTTTATACACTGGCATCAATTGTGGAAGAAGAAACCAATAAAAATGATGAAAAGGGAAATATTGCAAGCGTATATATAAACAGGCTGAATAGTGGAATGCCACTGGCAGCCGACCCCACCATAAAATTTGCTCTAAAGAATTTTGCATTGAAACGCATTTATTACGGTCAGTTAAATACAGAATCGCCCTACAATACTTACCGGAACAAAGGCTTGCCGCCAGGGCCGATTTGTACGCCGTCGCCGGCAACAATAGATGCGGTATTGAATGCCCCAAAAACAGATTATTTGTTTTTTGTGGCGAAAAGCGATTTTAGCGGTTATCACCAGTTCACCAGTAATTTTGCAGAGCATGAAAAATATGCGAAATTGTATCAGCAGGCCCTGAATGAAGAAATTGCCAAAAGGCAACTGGACAGCCTGAATAAAACATTACAGCATTGACGAAATTTGAAAAATTTCTTTCCGAACTAAAACCGGTTGCTTTTCTCATAAGAAAAAGCAAGACCACGGTATTGCCTGGCTTTTATGGCTTATGCCTGTATGACGTGGTAACATTTGTTATCAGCCAGATAAACAGGATTGGTATAAGAGACAGGGCAAGCGCCATTGCCTTTAATTTTATAATGGCCATACCTGCAGCTGCTATTTTTCTTTTTACATTGATACCTTATTTCCCGGTTGCTCAAAATATGCAGGATGAATTATTCAGGTTTATTGCCGATGTAATGCCTAATTCAGAATCGCGGGCATTAATTATGACAACCATGCTCGACCTGTTTAATAAACCCAAAAGAGGCTTATTGTCCATAGGTTTCATTCTTGCATTATTTTATTCGTCCAATGCCATGCTGGGCATTATACGCACGTTCGATTCCTCCCTCCTGGTCCGGTCTCCTAAAAAATTTATGCAGCGCAGGCTTCGGGCTATGAGGCTTACCATTGTTTTAATACTGCTCGTAATTGCAACCATATTATTAAGCATAGGGCAGGGCGCCTTGTTTGCTTCTTTCTTAAACCGGCTTGGCGTAAGCGGGAAGGAAAAAAATTTCTGGACAGAATTATTAAGATGGCTGTTGGTTATATTCCTGTTCTTTTTCTCTGTTGCCTATACGTATAAATATGCGCCCTCTGTGCAAAAGCGATGGCGCCTGTGGTCGCCCGGCGCCGTATTTGCCACCCTTCTTATCGTATTGGCAACATGGGTTTTTTCAATATGGGCGCAGAATTTTTCGAGTTATAACCGCATCTATGGCTCTATTGGCGCCTTGCTCATAACCATGCTGCTCATCTTTATTAATTCATTAATGCTGCTTATAGGCTATGAGCTTAATGTAAGCATTAATTATTTAAGGCAAAAAGCAGAAGAAAAAAATAATAAGCTGAAAGTTTGACCTGGCCAATCAAACCTGCCTGCCGCAGGCATGGTTTAAACCCTTCAGGCTTTCCCAGCCCTCAAAATATTAATTGGCAAAAAATGTAAACAAGTTTTTCGGCAAATAAGAGAAAGTATTATCTTACAATTCTATTTCCAAACCGGCCTGAATTTTTCAGGCCGGAACGATGCAAAGCAGGCATGAAAAATTTCATCAAAGGTTCCTGCTGGCAAAAAATAATAATAATTTACAGGAGAAATTTAAAATCATTGCTATGTCACTACCGGTAAATAATAAAAAGTCGGCAAATAAAAATTCAAAAGCCCAGGCTGCATCAAACAGTAATTCGAAGTTTATAAAAGCCAGTTCCAAACCAGGCGGCGCTAAACAAAAAGTACGCTCAACCGGCGCAAACCGGGGAAGCTGACAGGAACAATAAATTAATTTACGCCCACGCTTCTAAAAAACAGAAAATAAATTTTACCTTTTCCAAAAAAACAAGCTATATGATAAAGTTTCATGAAATTAAAACCGGCGATTATCTTTTGGGAGAATATGAAGGCAAAAAATGGGAAGGTGAGGTGGTGAATCTGAATAGCGATGAAAAACAGATTTGCCTCGCAACGGATGTACAGGAATTCTGGTTTGAAACAGAAGACCTTTATCCTTTGCCTATAAGCAATGATGCCATGCTGAAGCTGAATTTTGTGCGGGAAGATATGCCTGATGGTTCCGTTAAATATAAAAAAGGATCATTCAGGGTGCTGATACCCAAACCAGATGATTTCAGCCATGCAGATATATGGTACCGGGATGACAAGCGCATTAATCCGCTTATACATTATGTGCACCAGTTGCAAAACCATTATTTTCAAATGACGAAAGTGCATTTAACGGCGGAGCCTATTTCATAACAGGGCGATAGCCTAAAAAAAATAAGGGTTGCTGTATCTGTGGCAACCCTTATTTTTATTTCCTCCAGTGCCCCCTTTGCCAATAATAGCCATGGCTGGTTTTAACCCAGGTTCCGTTCACCCACACATGATTTTGCCTTGGCCTCGCCCAATAGCCGTTTGTATAAACATAACGGCCGCCATGCCAGCGCCATCCGCCATCAACCCAAACATAAGCCGGGCCGGGCGATTCGGGCCTTGCATATACTGGCACCGCAGGCTGTTCTGAAACATAATGCGAAGAACTGCAGCTATTAAAAATTAAAGCGCTTACAGCAAGGCTTATAACAATAAATAGTTTTTTCATAATTAAAATATTAATAAAAAGGTTCAACAAATATGCCTGTAAAATTGTAGAATGCAGCACCCGCAAAAAAGTTTATTGGTAAATAATATTTATTGATTTCCAACCCTTGCTTTAATGTGAAAGCTTGCAAGCTGTTTGTTATTTGTTTGAAATTGTGATAAGCTCTGGCTATTTATTTTAATTTTTGGTATCGCAAATTGCGATACCAAAAAATTCAGTTCATAGTTTTGATGTCACAAATTGTAACATCAAAAAATGGAGACTGCAGGATGCGATCTCCGAGTTACGAAATCACACTGCCATACTTAGGCCTTTTTTGCCTCTTTCCAGTTTTTCTCTTAATGCCGCCATATCCTCGCTGATTTTTATTTTCACTACTTTGGCATAAATCATCATTGTCGTGATTTTTGTATGTCCGAGCATTTTACTGATAGATTCTATCGAAACGCCATTGCAAAGTGTAACCGTGGTGGCAAATGTGTGTCTGGCTACATGAAAGGTTAATCGCTTTGCAAACCCGCAAATCTCACTGATTATCTTTATACTGCGATTCACCACTTGATTGGGGGTTCAGGGCTAACAAATTTTCAGGAATCACTGAACAACTTCTATATAATAAACACAAACTCACCAAAATATTTATAAAAATTATTGATCGTAATCAATAAAGCAATAGCTGGTCATTGGCTTGATGCATGAGTTAGTAAATTAATATATATATCCTTGTTTAAAAGCCCAGGCAAACCCGCTTTAAAAAGAAAAGTATTAATGTCTATAAAAAGATGATAAGGAATTGCATTTATTTTAAAATAATCACTTATGGCAG
>NZ_JASGEX010000190.1:0-80040 GCF_047606085.1 Parafilimonas sp. | reverse complement strand
TGCCCCCGACGCGTTGGGGGCATGACGTGCCAGTGGTTATGTTTTATGCTTGCCTTACTTAATGTAAGGCTGGCAATAAGAATAGATTTGTACTTTGGCAAATCAATGATTGCACATTTTTATCCAGCGAGGAGTATAATTAAGTAATCAGTCTTCAGTTAAAATAGTGCTGCTATTTTTTCATAAAACATATTATCGTTGTCAGTACCAACATACTCTCCAATAATTGCTCCTTCCGGTGATATTATAATCTTGGTGGGCAATGCGGAGGTATAGTACTTTTGAGTAATCGCGTTGCTTCTGTCCTCCGCTCCGTTTTCCATATATCTTTTTCCGTTTAAAATGTGGTACCACATTTTTGCTTTATCTTTCTTTATTGCCTTTTTCCATTCATTGGGTTGCTGGTCATCATCAGCTATCGCAATTATTTCAAGCCCTTTTGAATGATACTTATTATATATCTGGATTAAATGAGGGGTGCTTTCCCTGCATGGTACACACCAGCTTGCCCAAAAATCAAGAACAACATATTTCCCTCTAAAATCATTTAATTCTACTGATTTACCATTGAAGGTAGTACCCCTGAAGTTTGGAGCTTTACATCCTTCACATATTGTTTCTTTGCGGGCATCCCGGCGTTGGATAACATTGCTAAGCTGTTCGCCATATATACTTTTTTTAAGAAGATTACTCATGCTATTATATAACATATCTAAAGTATCAACAGAAAATTTTCGATAATAATGTTGCAGCAAATACCCGGTAACAAATGAGTTTGGATGACCTGTAAAAAAAGAATAATCCAGTTTTTTTATATTTTCATAATATGGCAATAGCAAAGTGCTGATACTATCTTTTATATCGTTACTTTTTGCAGATTCATATTGATGAAAAAGGTAGTCAAAATTCTTTTTAATTATATTTTTTTGCTGATCAAGACTGTCATATTCCAGATAAGTAGGAGAGTTGGTAATATTTAAAACTTTAAATGGGGAATAATTCAATTTTATATTCATATCAGCAGGATCTATGAAAGTATATATAGATTTATCCTCATCCACTTCTTTTCCCCTGTATAATTTTATTATAAGTAATGCGCCGTGGCTAATTCTACCCTTTAATAAAAAGTTCCCATTTATTACTTCAGCACTATCATTTATCCCTTTTTTCTCAATATCATTATAGTAACCAAAATAGATCTTTTCTATTTTTTCGTTATTAATATATCCTCTCAAACTAAAGCCCGGATTTCCCTGTCCGAAACAAGTAACAGAAATAAAAATCAAAAAGAAAATAAGTTTAAAAGCTTTTTGTATAGTCATATCTTTTATCAGTTTTGAAAAGATTGCGAATAAATGACGCCCGGCGTTGAGCATTTGTGTTTGTGGCGGAATTTGCGCCATGAAAATTTTCACGTGTTTATTTTTTTACGCGGCAGGTATTATAATAAACATCCACATAATAGTTAGCAGAAGGGTAGTAGCTGCTGATTTTGAACACAAATATTTACCCTGGCATTGCTGATGCAGGCATTCAATTTTCAATGTTAAAACTATTCAAACTTTTGCATCTGCTAATTACTCTTAATGTTCACCAGCCACTGCACCAGTTCTTCCGCCGCTTTATAATTCTCAAATCCCTTAGGCAGCTTCCTGCCATCAGTGTATTCATTATATAACCAGGGATCACCCAATGCAAACACAGTGCCCTTGCCATACCTGGCAACAGCCATTATATTATTTCCGTTTTTTGTAAGTACTGCTTTTGCAGGTGATTGAAGGTTTAGGGTTGATAATTCCTTTATATAAATCTTTTTGGTTGATTTGAAAACTGGGTTGTTTGCATCAATATCTATAGTGCCCATTTCAAACCGCGCGCCGGTAACGCGGTTATATGAATCTTCATTAAAATGGATACCAAATACCGCGGCAAGCTGGTTAAAATGTTCAAACTCTGCATTGCCGGAATCGTTGCCTAATAACAATAATGTGCCGCCTTGTTTTACCCAGTTGCTGATAACTGCTATATCATCCGGCTGTATATAATCAGGGTTTGGGTTTTCTTTCGGTGTGTCGGGATCAACAATAATATACATGCCGGCCTTGCTTAAAATGGCGGCTGTTGGTTTTTGGGCAGAGAATGTTGCGGCCACGCCGTATTTATTAAATACCTGGCCTAACATGGAATAACCATTGTTATCCTCTTCTTCCCACACATAATGATATTGAATTGTATCATCTGATGCGGCATCATATTTTTTTTCATGGTTGAAATAACCATCCAGCAAAACAGTTTTGCCCCCGCCCGGTTTCATTGTTGGTATCATTTCCATTTCAACACACATTTGTATAAAAGCGCCAACGCCTTTCAGATTGTCAAGCACCACTTTTTCACTTATGTAATATGCATAACTGCCATCGCGGTAAGGTTTGCCGCCAAGCCCGCTTACACTTACTGTGCCATCGAGATTAATTGATCCGGCTGCATCTTTTTTTATAAACTTTTGAATAATGCCTTTATAGCCTTTTTCGGCCGCAGGCAGGTAAGAAGATGGCAAATAACCAAGCCTTACGCCTTTTGCCAAAGCATATACAAACATGCATGATGCCGAGGCTTCGGCATAATTGCCCTGCCTGTTGGGAAAATTCAAAACATCCCACCATAAGCCTGTCTTATTATCCTGCACTTTTACAACAGCCGTTGCAAAGCGGTTAAGTATATCAACCAATTCTTTCTTATGCGGATTATTATCAGGAAAATATGGCAGTACATCCACTAACGCCATTCCATACCAACCCATAGCGCGCCCCCAGAAATTGGGCGAGGCGCCCGTTTGTTTATCCGCCCATTGCTGTTCTTTCGATTCATCCCATCCATGATACATCAAACCTGTTTTTGCATCCCTTGCGTGTTTTTCCATAAATATAAACTGGCCGGCTATATCATTAAATGCCGTATCATCCTGCACACGCTTTGCATACATGGCATAAAAAGGTTCAGCCATATACAGGCCATCCAGCCACATTTGCCGGGGATATATTTTCTTATGCCAGAAACCGCCTTCCTGTGTACGCGGCTGCTCCCGTAATTGTTGCCGTAATAATGTTGCCGCTTTAAAATATTTTTCCTCGCCGGTTACATTATACAGCATTAAAACAGCAGTGCCGTTTTTTATATTATCAAGGTTATAGTTTTCTTTATTATATGTTTTAATTGTGCCGTCATTGTTCACAAAGCGGTCAATATTTTTCTTTATATAATTAAAATAATCAGCGTTACCGGTGTTTCTCCACAACGCTTCAAGGCCGCCATATACAACGCCCTGGTCGTACGACCATGTATCCGCCGGCGAATCTTTCCATACGGCCATCACTGTTCCTGCCATTGCTTCCGCGTATGAAATATTTGATTGTGATTTACCTGCAATCGCGATCCAACAAAAAGAAAAAATAATCAGATGCTTGTATTTCATGCTTATTAAGAAGTTGTTTGAGTTATTTATTTAAAATTGATTATTGGCTATCGGTCTGACGCTTTTTGGGTGAAACAATTATATATTGTCAATTAAAGCTTCTGACCGGTAAGCATTATTTTTTTATTAGTTCAAATAGCTTCTACATGTTTCAGCCTTTTGGGCTTATTAATTATTATGTTATCAGCCGCTACCGGTCGGCGTTTCACCTACCGGAAAATTTGCATAGAGCGAAAATTTTGATATGCGCCCTTTCCGTAACGCCGGGAAATTTATTATCGCTTTTGTATAATAAATTTCGCCAGTGGCAGTTGCTGAATTTCATGCAATACAATTTCCGCCATTTTTCTTGCACCCAGCTCATTAAAATGCGTATCATCCTCCTGGCCGTTTGGATAGTTAGGATGCTCGCCCGGCTTTAAATAATTAAAGAAAAATTTTGAATTTTCAGGGCCTGTTTGCCGCAGCAACTCCATACTTAACGCATCCAGATCAATCAATATAACACCATTTTGTCTTGCCGCATCCCTTACCAGTTGCGCATATTGCCGGTGTGTATCAATAATGTTTTCACTGCTGTCAAATTTTCTTCTTGCAACAGGTGTTATCAGCACGGGCGTCGCCTTTTTACTGCGCACGTCTTTTACAAAACGGTCAAGGTTGTTGCTGAATTCCTCAGGCGTTGTATAAGTTTTCTTTGTTGTTACTTCATCGTTGTGGCCAAATTGTATCAGCACATAATCGCCTGCCTGTAAATTATCCATTACCTGCTGCCAGCGTTTTTCTTCAATAAAGCTTTTGGTACTGCGGCCATTTTGGGCAACATTGTTAACCGTAATATTTGAATCGAAGAAGCTGGCAAAGGGCATTCCCCAACCGGTTTCGGGATAAGCAGTTTTTTGTTTAACGGACATGGTGGAATCGCCGACAAGCCAAACGGTTATTTTACTGTTGTCATTCATAAAAGACAAGAGCATAAAAGTAAGCAGCAAAACCATTATCCCCGGCCTGTTTCCACCTATTTTGCTTCGCAGAACATTACTGATTTTCAACATGAGGTTTAACATTTTATAGTTACCAAACATATTTTTGTTTTATTTAAGCGGCGTAAGTGTAACAGGGCCTGCAAGGCCGGACGTGCATGGCAGCCATCCGGAAGCATTGAACAACCCGTCTTTTCCTTTATTTTCAGGAAGCCTTGCCGGGAAATTGGTGTTGTTGAATTTCTTCCAGTTAACCTGTTTCCTGTCGAGGTAAATAATGCGGTTGGCCATGCTGTTGGAAACTTTTATTTCGATGGTATTATCTGCTTTAAGATCGCTGCTGTTGATGATGCAGGAGAACACAGGCCCGATTAATGTTGCTGCTCTTTTGCCATTGATGAACACCTGTGCGCTTTCATACACCTGGCCAAGGTTTAATATAAACTGCTTAGCATCTGATACTGGTTTTTTAAACTGTGTGCTATACGATGCGGCGCCTGAAAAGAATTGGTAAGCGCTGTCTTTCAGTTCAGTCCAGGGCTGCGGTTGCTGCATGGTAATTGTTTTCGGAATTGAAGGGCCGCCATCAATAAAACGGAGCGCCCATGCTCCTTTTATTTCTTCAGGTTGATCTTTTGTTTTAATGTATGGATAAGCATTGCCTGTTATTGTTTTGTCTGAAGCCTGAACGATTATGCTTTCGTCAACATCCAATTGCAGCAATACTTCCGTAAGGCTTTCCCTGTTTTTTCTGTATTGTGCAATGCCTGATGCTGCCGTCATCGGGTTGTATAAAACAACACTGCTGGCTTTTGTTTGAAGCGGTATCCATTCTTCCATTTTATGATCGCTCCTGTTGGCAATAAAATATACATCATCCCCGCTGTCATTTTTTCTTTTATTGAACTGAAGCCCTTTGTCCGTCATTGTTTCCCTGTTTACATTGGCTGCCTGCAACAGCGCATTCAAATCATCGCTCAACAAAAACCTGCCTTTGCCAATTGCTGCTGTTTGCACTTTGTTATTTGTATTGAAATGCAGCTGCTGCATTAGTTTTTTAAATGTTTCTGCATGTTCATCTGATTGTGCATAGCCCGGCGCTCCTGATGGCAACTCTTTATACACAACAATGGTTGCGCCATCGTTGGCAAGTGCAAATAATTTCTGCAATGTTTCTGCCTGTATGAATTTGCAGGAGGGCAGCATGACGGTTTTATAAGCAGTGCCGCCGGTTTCTATCTTTTTGTTGTTTACAGAAAGATTACGTATCTGCCTGTCTGAAATATAATCGAAAGTATAACCGCTGTGCTGCATGCTGTCTGCTAAAAACTCAAACGGCGTTCCGTTAAAGCCGGGTTTCATGCCATCAAAATGCAATAGCAATTCTTTACCAGGTTCGGAATATTTATCATAAACAGGGAAGTACAGCAACACATCATTTGCAGGCTTTCCCTGTTGCAGGAAGGATTGTGTTCTGGCAACATAGTTATTCAATGCTGAAAAATTATTCCAGAAAGGATTGGCTTGTGTAAATTCAACCGAAGCATAAAACAACCTGCCCGGCCAGGGTTCTGATGGCGGCGAATAAGCGGTGCCATGATAAACAATATGGTTAACGCCGCCCATGAAATAAACATCCAGCGCTTTTTTTACATCGCTTAGCGTAGCAATAAAATGTTCATTCAGCCAGGTTGCGGCTTCTGCTGAGGCAAGCTGCTTGCCTGTAACATGCGCTGTTGAAGGCGCAAATTTTATGCGCAATATTTCTGTGCCTTCCGTTTCTGGAATATCAACCGCAGCATATAAGTCTAATGTGTTGGCCGGCGAGCCATGCGACTGGTTGCGTACCATCTTGCCTTTATCATGCGCCCATTTATACCATTGTTTTGTAAAGTTTTCCAGTATCAGTTCATCAATCGTCATGCGGTAATCGCAAAGAATGCGTTTGCTCGTTTCCGTTGGTGTTTGGGTGAATAACTGGGGCAGGAAATTTTTAAGGTCGTAGCCCCTTCTTTTTTTAAATTCTTCAAACAATAATGGCGTGTAATCAGATTGGCCTGATGCATCATCCACTTCATACGAATCATTAAAAAATGCACGGATGCCGCTTATGTCATGCTGTTTAAACGCTTCATCAAACCGCTGCAAATAATGCTGCAATGCGGTTGCTGAAAAATGATCTATCACGTTGCCTTCACCGCCCGGCGCAGCACGCTCCACCTGCTTGCCATGCCAGCCCATAAACAAAGCATATAAGTTCCAGTTGCCGGCAGGCGCAACCCAGTTGAGTATGCCGTTAGCATTCACTTTACCGGTAATATCAATCGTATCGCCTTTATCTGAATAAGCCATTAAAGCCTGCAAAGGCAATGGCCTTTTAAACCTTACCTGGTCAAGGGCAAGCTCCTGTAAATTTTTATTGGCAGAAACAGGTTGCAGTATATCATCAATATTTACAGCCTTATAATTTTCCGTGCGTACCAGTGGCTGCTGTATGAACTGAATGGTATCATTTAGCCTTTCGCCCTCATGCAAGGTATATCTTTTATATACCATGTTTTTGCAGGCGTCTTCATCGCCTGTCCATGGCCCGCCAAAAGGCCAGCCGGTTGCATTGGCAAGGTCTATTCCAAGCTGTAATTTTTTTGCTTCATTTAAGGTATGTTCAAGCATCTGCATCCATTGCGGGGAAAGAAAATTAATATACTGGTTATCTTCGCCCTGCATGCCATAAACAGGCGTTAATTCAAGCCCGCCAAGCCCGGCCTGCTCGTATTGCTGCATTACGGTGGTGAGGTCTTTTTCATTTACCTCGCTGCCCAGCCACCACCATCTTGTCCACGGTTTTGTTTGCTGGGTTATAACCGGCCATTTTATTTGCGCATTACTGTGTTTTGATAAAACAATAACGAATAAAAGAAGCAATATTTTTTTCATGAGAAGCGCTGCGCTTTTTATGTTTAAAACTCTTTTCCCAGGCCTTCACCTACACCTCTTTCCAAATAAGAAGAAATCCAAAAATCAATCTGCATGTTTGCTGATCTCAACGGCATATACATTTTCTGTTCCTTCAAAATTGGCCCTGAAAATTATCCATTTCCCATCGGGGCTGAAATGCACATTCGGCTCAAGCCGGTAGTGATGATGCTTCATGTTCACCAGTTTTTCCGATACAAAATGATCGCCTTCCGGCCTGAAAAGATATATCCATTGCCCGTCTTTTGCTTTTGCCACCTGGCCGCTGTCGCCGCCATCGCCGGCAAATAATTTCTGATCGGGCGATATGTTATAATGAACGCTCCATTCATCCCTTGTTAAACTATATTTCTTTTCTTCGCCCGATGCAATGTCCACGCCTGCAAGAAAGAAAGTTTTTCCTTTCGGCATTTGCAGGTCGAAATAAATCTTCTTTCCGTCAGGTGAAAAAAATTCATGGCCGGCTATCTCCATATCCATTGTGCGCTTATGCATAAGCGCTGTTTTTTTCGTGCGAACATTAATCGTCCATATCCTGTCCACTTTATGCCAGGGCCCTTCGTGGCAAAACATTAAAAGATCAGGATCGGTTGGCGAGAACTGCACATGGCCCAGCCATGTATTCTCCGTATGAATTATAGTAAGCTGCTTTGTTTTTATATCAATGGTAAAAAGATCGTTGGGCTGCTTAGCGTCATAGATCAAATTGAAATAATCTTTCTTCTGCGGATTCTTTTTGTATATTTTTTTCTGTTTATCACTCGCTTTGGAACCAGCGAGCAAAGTTTCATCCGCATTCAGCGTTGTAATGCTGCCTTTATAATTTGCCGGGAACACATAGATGAGTTTTGTTTCCCTGGTATCAATATTTGTGATAAATACGCTGTCGTTTATCTGATAATAAACATTATGGCTTTGCCTGCCGGCAATTTCACCGCTCATTGCATTGGGCTGCCTCGTTATAGGCGCGGTTTGTTTTGTGGCAAGATCAACGTAATATAACTGTTTGTCTTTGCTAATGGTTGAATAGGTTTTCTGTTTTGCAACGTTTATATCCGAAGGTTTTTTTTTCGAGGTGCTGTAATACACCATTTTATTTTCAATGAAAGGATTGTTATGAAAATAAAAGCTGAGGTTTGTTCTTGCGCTGTCTGAAAGCCTGATTATTTTATGGCGCGTGTCTTTGTCTATCCATACACAGGGCATTGCTTTGCCGCCGGTTTCTAATACCGGCTGCGAAAAAAGCGCCGTGTGAAAGAATAAAAAGATGATGATGCAGGCCTTGTTGTTTATGTAATTCATTTTAAACAATTGTTGTGCATTGCTAATTTTCTTTAAAACCCACAACATTTTCATGTATATGTTTTTGTTCTTCTGTTTTGCCAACCGTTATATGCTCAAGTGATACGTTTTGCACCGGCAGTTCTTTCTGCCCCAGTATTTTTGAAACAAATTGTACATCGCTGGCGCTTATATTGGTAAGATAAATATTTTTAATAGGCGTAAGCCTGCGTTCGTAGGTTGGCACCAGCGTTCGCCATTGGTACAATACATCGGTTTCAATGCCAAGCACGCCGGAATCTATTTTGCCGGCCTGCAGGTTACTTGCATAAATATCCTGAACATAACCGCCCATGCGTTCATTTGTTTTAATGAAGATGAGGTGATTGAGCTTAGCGCCGTCAATTACGCGGCAACTGTCAACAAAAACATTTTCTATACCGCCGGAGAGCTCGCTGCCTATTGCTACGAGCTGATGCCCGTTCTTTACAGTACAATTACGAATGATAATATTTTTTGAAGGCGTTTTTAACCGCCAGCCTTCGGGGTTGCGGCCCGACTTTATTGCAATGGCGTCATCGCCCTGGTCGAATACACAATTTTCAATAAGTACATCCTGGCTCATTTCAGGATCAACGCCATCGTTGTTGTGGCCATGCGCATACACATTTAGATTTCGCACTGTTACATTTTTTGCAAGGTAAAGATGGATGGTCCAAAAGGGGCTGTTGGTAATGCGGATGCCTTCCAGCAAAATATTTTCACTGCGGTTGAACTGAATGAACTGCGGGCGCAGGTGCGAAGTATCGTTTACCATCTGCCGCTGCTCAACCGGTGTATAATTCCATGCCCAGTTATACAGGCGTTTAAGGCTTTCCATGTGGGCGCTGGGGCGTGGGAACCATTGCTCCCACACATCCATTTTCGCTTTTATTTCGCCCTTGCCGGTAAGGGCAATATTCTTACACCGGTAGGCATAAATAAGCGGTGAATAATTATAACATTCCATGCCTTCCCACGATGAATGAACGGAAGGCAGATAGTCATTCGGGTTTTCAGAAAACAAAAGTACGGCGCCGCTGTCAAGATGCAGGTTCACGTTGCTTTTAAAATGTATTTGCCCGGTAAGCCATTCACCCGGCGGAACTTCAACAATACCACTCGCTTTACTGGCTTTATCAATGGCTTGCGCAATGGCCCGGGAGGTTTTGTTTTTATCGCCCTGCACTGCGCCAAAATCTGTAATTAAAAAAGTTTTACATTGGCTGAAGTCAGGCACAGCAATGGCAACAGCGCCAAAAGGGGTTTTTACCTCTGCTTTCTTTAATGTAACCACCTGCGCATTAGCACAGGAAAAAAATATGCCTGTTGCAAAAACCAGTGCGGTACTTATTTTTTTCATCATTGGTTTCTCTGTTGATTTAATAGTTTTATTAAATTTTTTTACACAACATTGCCAATGTATTGCATAGCAAACCATCGTTACACTTACCTGTTATGGCTACCATCGCTTCATTACCGGCAGCAATCGTTGTCTAAAAATGTTTCATTATTCCCGCAAAAAACCATAGGCACAATAAGCCAGTAATTGGCTGTTCCCGCACTGCCGTTGCTGCGATGATAGCCTAAAAAAGTTTGATGCTTCCATTTGCTTACACTCGGTGCAATCCAGTATTTCTTTTGTGCAGGCTGATGGAAGGCAGCAGTAGCATGTACAATATTTTCTATTGATATTCTGCTGCCTGGTTCAATATCACGAACAGCCTTGCCAACAGTGAAGCCATACATGGGTATAACATCATTTTTTCAGATGTTCTATTGTGAATTTATGTTTGGCGGGCACCTCTTCCTTCAATAAAAAAATATTGCCGTTATACTGAATGGCCTCTCCCTGCTTCATATCCCTTAATGCCACCAATACATTATCGGCAGCATGCACTTTAAGAGTATTATGCTTCATTTGTAACCTTGCCTCCATAAAATAAACGTGTGAGCACATACTTAAATTCATTGCGGTTAAACTGTTGCAGAAAGTATTGCACCAATGCAGCGAACCCCGGCATATTGGCAAGGTTCGTTCCCCAAAGCGACTCGTTGCCCAAAACCTTTTGCGTCACTGCATCAGCAGATGCATCCTGCCAGTAAGCATAAAATAATGCGGCATTATCATCAGCTATCCGGTATTTTTTTTCCTGTGCTTTTCCATAATAAACGCCATCTGAAATTTCAACTGGTTTCATAAATAAAATATAAGCCGCAAAACCGGCTGACATATAAGAAGGAACTTTACCAGTTTTTTCATAATAACTTAAAATGAGCGGCACGCAACGCATTCTTAGTTTGGCAGTATAGTTCATGCTTATGCTTAACCATTTATGTTCAATGAACGGATTGCAGAAACGATAGATAACACCGTTGGCAAATGCTTCTGCTTCTGCCGGTGTTATGGAGTTATCAATAATGCTTTCTGCAATTTCTTCCATCATTAATTTCTTTATAAAGTTGCAGATAGCATCTTCCTGCATTGATTCATATACCAGGTTAAATCCTGCCAGGTAAGCCAAAGCGCAACTGAATGTGTGCGTGGCATTCAGCAGGCGCAGTTTCAGTTCGCGGTATTTATTAATATCAGGCGTTATAATTACCGTATCGTCTGTTTTAAAAAAAGAGAGTATTTCTTTCGTTCTTACTGAAGATGATTCAATAGCCCACAAGCTATACGGCTCGCTCATAATTGTTAATGCATCTTTATAACCTGCGTTTTGTTCAAATGCAAGCTGGTCCTGCTTATTAAGCGCACCAGGCACAATACGGTCAACAAGGGAATTGCAGAAGTTATTGGCAGTGGCAAGCCATCTGATAAAATCATCTCCGAGCTTATTAATGCCGGCAAGTTCCAACACAATCTCTTTTAACTTTTTACCATTATTTACAATCAATTCAGTTGGAATGATCACCATACCGCTTTCTTCACTGCCTTTAAAATATTGGTAGCGCTTATACAGAAATGCGAGCAATTTGCCAGGAAAGGAAACAGGCGGCGCAGCAGTAATATCATCATCCGCCTTTAGTTCAATGCCCACTTCTGTTGTGTTTGAAATGATGACCTGCATGGCTGTGCTTTCTGCATATTGCATAATCTCATCCCAGCTTTGCTGCGCCGGTAAAACTTTGCTTATGGATGCATTGATGATGTAAGATTCAATCGTTTTTCCGTCAACAATGCCCTTAATACATTGTGTGTATAAACCATCCTGCATTGTAAATTCAGCCACATCCCTGCCTGTTGATTTTACCACAACAACACGGCCATTAAAAACGCCTTGTTTATTCGCCTTATCAATATAAAAATCCGGCAGGCCTCTTAGCAAAACACCTGTGCCAAACTGCAGTACTTTTTCAGGCAGGCCGAATATTGCTGCGTCCGGAACACTGAATGTTGCAGGAAAGCTTTTTTTAAGTACCGCTTCTTTATTTAATTCCATACAATTTCTTTTATTATTTATGCTTACGGCAACCATTCCCGGTGTTCTTTATCAGTATAAAGAAATATTTATTCAAAGCAATAGTACATACATAAATGGATGGATGCCGGGAATGGCCTATGTTTTTCTACGGAAACGTTTTCTGCACCGGCAATTGCCCGTTGTTGCCTGCAATAAATCATATAAGCCATTCCAATGTTTTCATGGCTGAAAATCTACCGGCGCATTTTACAGCTTATACACTTCACTACCCGCCAGCAGAAAGCAACCTAGCCCGTAATCTTCAAAATCAGGCGTGCTGTTGTAAGTTACCGGCTGCCCGTCTTTTGGTTCTTTGCCTGTGCCTTGCACGTAACCCAGTTTCCCATCAGGATGCACCGCATCTTTTACAATAGCATTCCAGGCCTTTGTAACAACCGGAAGATATGTTTTTTTGTCAAGCCAGCCTTTATTAATGCCCCAGGCCATTCCGTAAACAAACAAGGATGAACCGGATATTTCCTTTCCGCCAAAATGGCTGGGGTCGTGCAGGCTCACTGTCCACAAACCTGTTTTTTGCTGCAGCGGCGCTATTGCCTTTACCATGTCCAGATAATCCTGTTTATATGCTGCATAATGGCTGTTGCTTTCAGGCAGCAGCATCAGTGTTCTTGTTAAAGCAGCCAGCACCCATCCATTGCCCCGCGACCAGTAGCAATCTTCACCATCCGGTTCTTTATAGGGCGGCACAAAATCTTTATCGCGCCACCACAAATGATCCTGCGGGTTATATAAGCCATTGCCGCCATGCTTATATTTTGTGTAAGCATACATTTCATACATTTTGTTATAATAGCTGCTGTCATTAAACACATTGCCCAGCCTTACAAATACAGGCATAGCCATCTGCAGTGCATCAATCCACCACCAGTCATCTGCTTTTTCTGATTTAACCATCTTATCTATGGATGCTTTAATGTTTTTAATGTAAGCTGAATCTTTGTCAATCAAAAACATGTCAATATAGGTTTGGCCGGCACAATGGTTATCTGCACTGCCGGTTTCTATACCGCCGGCAACCTGCCAGTTGTGTTTATCGCCCCATTGTTTTGTATAGTCATAATATGCCTTCTTTTTATCAATGCTATATAAAGCCATCAGGCCTTCGTAATACACAGCGCGTGTCCATATATTGCTCGGCCTTTCTTTATTGGTGATGATAGATTTGCCGGCATCAGGCCATTTATTCATAAAATAATTATTGGCCTTTTCCATTACAGCAATTACATTGTTTTGCTTTGGTATATGTTGTGTTGTTGTACAGGCTGCACAACAGCAGATGCAAATTAATGAAGCGATATATCTGTTCAGCATTTGATGAATTTTAGTGATCTGTATTGTTATTGATACATTAACCTATTTTGGTATTGATTTGCTTTTAATAAAGTTGAAACATCATTTCGATGACAGCCTGCCGGTAGGCAGGGAGAACTGCGAAGCACTCATTGAGTCAATTAAAAAACAATTATTATTTAAATAAATCTCTGACCAGGTATGCAGGTTTAAATTCGTGAGATGCCTCGTTACCTGCCAATGACGTTTTTGAAACTTTATAACGGTCAGACGGCTATCAGCCGTCTGACCGGTTGCAGCTTTTGATTGCGGGCCAACCGAATGTTACCCGACATGACGATCTAAAAACGTCATTCATTATTTACATTTTTTAATAGCACAACACGTTAATAAATTATTTTAAAGCAGGGATTAATACATCCGCCACACCTGCTGCAAAAACTGTTTATTTTAAAAGATAATTGTTCAAACTGCAGGACTTTAATTGTTTTATCCCTTCTATCACCAGCGATGCATTTAATATGGCGCCGGCTTCATCCGTATGTGTATGGTCTTTTGGAAAATAGACGGCCGTTTTATCAGCGCCAAAACTGTCATATTTGTCTGCGATCATATTATTTAAATCAATAAACAAAGCGCCTGTTTGCGCGGCTACCTGCTTTGCCCAAAGCCCGTAGTCATTATTGCCGCGCTCAACTTTGCCGTCTTTAAAATTATTCCTGGGCACAGGCGAGCACACAATAGCAACAGCGCCTTTTGATTGCGCTTCGGTAATTATTTTGCGCATATACCACCCGTAAGTATGCACGGTTTCATTCATCTTTCTTATGGGGTTATAAATTTTCGTGCTGTCATCTCCAATACCGCGTATGGTGCCGCGGGCACGGGCTGTATCATCCAGCGGGCCTGCATCATTATGGCCAAACTGCATTATTACATAATCACCCTTTTTTAGCGTGCCCATTATTTTTTCCCACCGGCCTTCTGTAATAAATGTGCGGCTGCTTCTGCCGCCAATGGCATGGTTCTGCACATCCATTTTTGTTGTGTCAAAATAATCTGCGATAAAACTTCCCCAGCCCCATAAGCTATCAATGCCTTTGCCAGACCCGTTCTTTACAGTTGAATCGCCAATAATGTATAAAACGGGTTTATCCTGCAGCATAAATCCGTAACAAAAAAAACTTACGGCAACAAATGCCGCTATCCATTTTTTTATTTTCATGTTTTAATTGTTTTATATTTTTTGTTTACTGTTGTCCGACTAAATAATTTAAAACCTTGTATTTCAATGTTTGACCTCACCCCAACCCCTCCCGAATGGTCGGGACAAGTTCTCCAAAGGAGAGGGGCCAGAACCCGCTCTGGCAAATGGTTTTAAGAGATTCGATAATTTTTATCCGGACAATAATGATTTTTTGTTTACTGTTATGATATTTCATGTTTATACAGCAGCAGGCTACATTAAAAGCGCACATTCTAAAACACATTATCAACCGCAGGCCTGCTGTATTGTTCTTTACTATTGGTTATTTGCGGCAGGCCAAAATAAAAATATAAGGTGCGTGTTATTGGCGTATCTGTTTTGGTTAATTCGCTTTGCGGGCCAAGCGCTGAAGTATTGTTATTAATGTTTGTTGCAAGCTTGCCGCCGACAGGCGGAATACAATCCAGGAAAGAAATATTGCCAACGGGCAAACGCGGATAATTTTCAGGCCCGCCCCTGAGGCCATAAAAATCAAACAGGCGAACGTATAAGCCCGTGTCTTTACAGGCCACATAAAAACGGCCCTGCACCGTATTAAATTCCATCCACGTAATATTGCCGTAATAACCTTTAAACTCAGGATATACCAGTGGCGGATAAGATGTTTGCGTATTGTTATAAAAGTTTTGCCAAACGTTTACCGGCGTGCCTTTCATCCGGTTCTTCCACTGGCGGTAAGGCCCTTTGCCCAGCCATTTGGCGCCAAGCACATAATTTTCAGGATAAGAAAATGAAACGCCTGCAAAATCATAACTTCCCCGGAGGCTGTATGAATACTCAAGGCTTAGCCAGCCGCTGCCATACATTGTCCATTTTACTGATTGCAGGTTGCCATTATAACTAAATTCAGCAATACTGTTATTGCCATCTTTATAAACCTTGCTGTTACTAAGCTCCTGCGTTCCGTGCACAAGCACCGGGCCGCTGGTAAAAGACAATGGCGCTGCCTTTTTATTCTCAACCTTTAACAGCATGCCTGTTTTATTGTTAACCGTAATTTCCACATCGCCTCCTTTCAGCACAACAGCGGTATCATTGTTTTCAAACGATGAAGCGCTGCCGGATGCTGTTATTACATGGCTTAATAAAGCTTCATTGGTTTTAAGCTTCCAGGTGTATTCATTAATAACCTTATTGAACTTATCTGTTAGTTTTAAAACCAGTGCATCATATTGTGTATAATCAGCAGGCAGGTTTAACTGAATGCTGCCTTTCTGTAAAGGCAATACAGAAGCAACAGTTGCAGTTCCTTTCTTCATAACATCATAACCGGTGAACTGCAAATTGAAAGGGCTTTTGAAATTAACAAGCGCCCATTGACAGGTGCATTCATTAAGATTGGTGAAATGATAACGGTTCTCCGCTTCTATCAAACCATTAAAGTTTTGCGGAATGGTTTTCATTTCAATATGCACGGGGCAGAATATATCCCGCAGCGCATAAAAGCTTCCCTCTTTTTCGCGGTGCGGCCCCATGATGCCATCGTTGGCATTTAAGCCGTTGTTATCAATAACGTTGTGCATATCGGTGCGCACAACGCCTTCATCAAGCATGGCCCAGATAAAACCGCCGCCGCTGCGTTTGGCATGCCAGTGCAGTTCCCAGAAATCATCCATGCCGGCAGCGCCGCCGCCATCATCCTGCGCATGCAGAAATTCCGTTGGCATATAAATAAGGCTGTCGCCCAGTATCTTTTTTGTGCTGTAATAGTCTTCGTAATGATTGCAGTCAATGCCATTAAAATCGTTGCCCGGCCTGTGGTGCGGGTGAATAACGGGGCGCTTCGAAAAATCCCATCTATCAAAATCAGCATCCAGTTCTTTATTGGTGCCGCCTTCATTACCGTTATCCCAAAATATGATGGATGGATGGTTTGCATCCCGTATCACCATCTCTTTTACCAGTGGCCTTCCCGCCTTTGTGCTGTATGCTTTTTGCCAGCCGGCCAGCTCATCCAAAACATATAACCCAAGCGAATCGCAATAATCAAGAAACTTTTTATCGGGCGGATAATGGGAGCAGCGCACTGCATTCATATTCATCTGTTTAATAAGCTGCACATCCAGCAGGCTGATGCTGTCGTTTAAGGTACGGCCTGTCTCAGGCCAGAAGCAATGGCGGTTAACGCCTTTCATTTTTACCTGCACACCATTTATGTAAATGCCATCGCCATGCCTTACCTCAATTGTTCTGAAACCAAATTTTTCATCTGTTTCATACACAGTTTTTGCGCCTTCCTTCAAATACAGTTTTGCGGTGTAAAGGTTGGGCGTTTCACTCGTCCATTGCAATGGCTTGTCAACGTTCGTGCTAACAGCAGCAACTGTATCGTTCGCTGATATGGCTTTGGCAACTGATGTTATTTTATTGCCCTTCTTATCGAATATATCAACAATAAGCTGTTTGCTTTGCCTGATGTTTTTCAGAAAAACCTGCATGGAAAAATCACCGCCGGCTTTGGCGTCAATGGCAGTATAATCAATGTATTCAGGGTTCACCGCTTCCAGATACACCGGCCTGAATATGCCGCCGAATATCCAGTAATCAGCTAAACGTTCAGCGTTATTTACTGATACATCATCCGACATTTTGCTTACCGTTACTTCCAGCAGGTTAGAGGCGCCGAACTTCAGCTTATCTGTTATATCATATTTAAACCGGTAAAATGCACCCTGGTGCTTTGCGCCTGCAGGCTTGCCGTTTATCTTCACTTCCGTATCGGTCATGCTGCCTTCAAAAACAATTAATATTTTTTTCTTTGACCAGGAAGCGGGTACCGTAAAATGATATTTATACAAACCCTTTTCATCTGCAAACCTGAAATTGCTGCCGTAAGTTTTATAATCCCTGCCATAGTTGTATGTTCCAAAGCCCTGCTGTTCCCAGCAGGATGGCACCTGTATTGCTGACCAGTAACCACTGTTCCTGCCGCCGGTGCAAAAGAAATCCCAGGCAACGGTATGATCACTGCCGGTACCTGAAAGATATTGAACAAGCTTTTGCTGCGCCGGTGCGGCAAGCGGAACCGCTATCAATAAAACAATTGCAATCCTTTTCAGCATAATGTAAATGTTATCAGGCATAATCGTTTGCGTCATTGGTTTTTCAGTTGCCATCCGGCTTTATAATTTTACCCGGCGGGCTTACCGGCAAATACACAGCTTCAAATTTATCGGGCTTTGCCGGATCAAAGCCTTTGAAACCATCAACAATAAAATTCTTTAATGGCAAATCAGATTTCTTAATTGCCTCAATAATGCATTTAGCCAGTTCATACGCGCCATAGGTATTGAAGTGCGTATCATCTTTCAGTTCCGCCGGCTGGTTGGGAAATGTATTGGCAGGATAATGCACAAACGCTTTTACGGAATATGCCGGCCCCCAGGCTTCATACAGGGTTTTGCTCATTGCGTTCAGGTCGAGCAGCGTTACATTTTCTTGTTTTGCCACCTGCCGCATGGCTGCAGGATAATCTTCCAGTGTATTGATGACGGTATCAGCAGTGCTGTCAAACCTTCTGCGGTGCATGCTTGTAACAAGCACAGGCGTTATATTCCTTTTCCTGCATTCGCTTATCCAGCCTTTTAATGTTTGGCTATAGGTAGTAAACGGATCAAGATGGTTGCCGCCGGGCTTTTGATCGTTGTGCGCAAATTCTATAAACAAATAATCGCCTGGCTTTGCCATGCTAAAGACTTTTTCCAATCTTCTTTCGCCTTTAAAGGCAATCAACGTTTCGCCGCTTTCGGCATAATTGGCAATACTGATTTTTTCCGGTTGAAAAAAAGAAGGAAGCATTTGCCCCCAAGCCGCATAAGGTTCATTGGCCTGGTCTACAACAGTTGAATTGCCTGCGATGAAAACCGTAGTAGCGCCTGTGTCCGGCGCAATTTCAACTGCGCACACTTTTGGGTCGGTGTTGTTAAATTCCAGCGTGAGCTTATCATCCCAATGCAGATAACTTCTTTCTCGCGGCTTTAATTTTACTTTGCTTACCACATTTCCCTGCGCATCTCTTATCAGGCTATCTTTTACATGAACTGTAAATTCTACCGTTGCAAATTTTCCTTTTTGTGTTTCCACTTTTTCAACCATTAATCTTCTACATTCCGCTTTAATGGTGGCGGCGGATGTTCCGTCTTTATCGCCGAGAATAACTTTTACATTATAATTTCCTTCGGGAAGCTTTGCAGAAAAATAAAAGGGCTGATTACTTGTGATGTAATCAGCCAATAAAGCATTATTGCTGTTGTAATTCTTTGATTGAAGATTGGATGAAAATTCAAAACCATAGCCTCGCTGCGCATTGTACAAAGTTGTGGGCAAAACCTGCGTATAACCTTTCTCAACTTTGCCGCCACCGAAATCAAATTTGTAAGACGTTTGCTGTGGAAAACAAAAGACGTGCAATAAACAACAATTAATAAAAATCAGCATTGCTTTTTTCATCTGTATAATTTTTTCGTTTGTCCCGCTTCTGCGCTCTGCTTGTGGGCAAAACTGTTCTATTACTGTTTTATTGTGAACGGTTTCCCGTTTATCATAACATGATCAGTTTGAATATTGGGATAATTATGAGTTTCCAAAACAGGGTCTGCTGCTGTAACCGTTATATTTTTAAAAAGCATACCTGAAATTTTATCATTGGGGTCTCCCTGCATATTGCCCACCTTGTCACATTGTACGTCAATATTTAAAAAGCTGATGTTACGCACCGTTCC
The DNA here is from genome assembly GCF_047606085.1 of Parafilimonas sp. Taxonomy (GTDB): domain Bacteria; phylum Bacteroidota; class Bacteroidia; order Chitinophagales; family Chitinophagaceae; genus Parafilimonas. Next base: position 60,523 of record NZ_JASGEX010000190.1, on the reverse strand, counting down.
AAATGGTTTTTCCGTGCTTCCTTTCAGGTCGAAAAACTGTGTCCAGGGGGCTAATGAAATAAGTGTTCCACACCGGCCTGTTATGCCTTCAATTGTAATGTTCTCATAGGTTTGGTACGTGTCAGGCCGCATCTTCAGGCGCAGGATGGCCACGTGGTTATCCACTTTGCAGTTGCGTATAGTAATGTTGCGGGCATGAATGCATTCGCTGCCCAGGGTTAATGTTCCATGCGAATCGCTGAAGGTGCAGTTTTCCACCAGCACGTCTTCCACTATGCCATTCTGTGGCTGATTATGGGCATCAGGGCCTTTTCCGCCCTTGATGCAAACGGCGTCATCGTTCACTGAAATATAACAATCGCGAACCGTTACTTTTTTGCATACATCAATATCCACACCATCCGTGCTCGGCGCCGGTACCGGTTTGAAAGGCGAACGAATGTCGCAGCCTTCAATCAGCACATTATTGCACTGGTATAAATGCGTGGTCCAAAATCCGGCATTATGAAGTTTGGCATTTTGTATGGTTACCTTATTACAGCCCCATATAAAAACCAGGCGGGGCCTGTGCACTTCCAGGTTTGTCCAGGGTTTGCCTGCCTTATTCATTGAATCGCGGTGCGCCCAGAAACTTTCCCAGAACCTGAGCCCGTTACCGTTAATGGTGCCGGGGCCGGTAATGCTGAAACTGTCAACGTAATATGCATTGACCAGTGCGGCATAATAAAGCAGGTTTTGACCTTCCATGCGGGAAGGGGTAAGCGGATAATCGGCAATATTATCAGAGCCCTTCAGCACGGCGCCTTCCAGCAGTGAAAGCTTTGTTTTGGGCCTGAAAAACAAGGCGCCGGTAAGGTAAACGCCTTTCGGCACAACGATGGTGCCGCCGCCATCTTCCCACGCTTTGTCAATTACTTTCTGAATGGCTGCTGTTTGAATTTTTGTGCTGTCATCACTTACACCGAATTGCGTAATTACATAGCCCTGCGGCCGGGCGGTGAACGCGCAGGCAAGGAGGCAAATAAGCAGAAATACATTTTTCATCGTTTATATTTTAATGTTTGCCAGTTCGCAGGTTCACCTGTTCACGAGTTGTTTGAGAGGCTGTTTTCCGCTTCATTTCATTCGTGCATATTTGTTTTTTCAGTTGTCTCATGGAACCTCGCTATGCACATCCCCCTGTGTGAGAAAAATTATCATGCTCGGTTTCATTCGTACAGGTTTGATTTTTCAATGGTCTCATGCCCGCCTGACCGGCCAGTCGGGCAGGGAACCTCGCTATGTACATTCCCCTGTGTGAGAAAAAATTATCATGCTCGGTTTCATTGCCATATCTTATATTATTACAATTCTTTTTCTCTTTTAATGCTATACCGGCTGGGCGCTTTAACGTGCATTTATACCAAAATATAGGAAAGTATGTTTGTAATAGCACCATATCAGGATGTATGAAGCTTACAAAACATGCTTTGCGGCATAAAGAGCCAATCATTTTTCCCGTTAAATCAATAACCAGGGTTCTGCTGCGCGGCTTTTTCTTCTGCCGTTAAAGCCTTGCCGTTTAATTGTATGCCATCAAGATAAGTTTGCGGAATGGGGCGCAGTGTATGATAATCCTGCACGTTGGCCGTAGCCTGAAAATTAAATGCCTGAACACGCGAAACCAGTGTTTTTGTCCTGGCAAGGTCTTCCCAGCGTTTATACTCGCCGCAAAGCTCTCTTGAGCGTTCATCCAATACAAGGGCCAGCATACGATCGTAAGTGCTGGTTAATCCCAGTGTGGAGATCACATATTCATCCCCGGCAGGGAGCGAACTAATATCGGTAATGGCCAGGCTGGCTGAGGCATCCGTGGTAACATCCATATTATTCGACTCGTAATAAGAATTTTCTGCCATGAAAGAATTGATGCCGGCATCCTGGCCGGAAGCAGAAGCTTCAAGGGCGCCGCCGCCGTCGTAATAGGCAGAGCGGTCTTCCCCATTTGTATATTGGGCGCGGGTGCGCACGGCATTAATATAAGGTAAGGCATCAGCATAAGAACCTGTGCCAAGATTTGCAAGCCTTATTTTGGCTTCAGCGGCAATGAGATAAGTTTCGGCAGACCGGGCGAGAAACTCATCGCGCAGCCCCCTCGTGTCGTTCACGGCAGTTCTTGAACCATCTAAGTGCTTGCTGCACGAAGGAAACCTTACATCTGCGTTCAAAGCGCCATCTGTTGTGGTGCCGGAAGGGTAAGCAATATAGGCATTGGGAATGGTTTTGCCCGTAGCGCTATATGTAACCACATCGTTCAGCTTATATGCGGAAAAGCGCGTATCGCCAGGCTGGTTGATAATATATATTATTCCAAGATCGCCATTAACATAGTAGCTGCCTGAAGCATTGTTCAGCCTGCTTTTCGTTCGGAAGCTTTTCCAGAACCTGGAGTCGTTTATCATATCATATATCCTATACATGTAATAGCTGGTGCGTAAACGGCTGTAGGGCCGGTCGCCCGTAACATCGCGCTGCATCTGGGATAAATCGTCGTACCTGGACGTAAAATAGAGATGCTGGGTATTAGACCCGCTGGCGGAAACATCTGCAGTGAACTGGGAAGAAAGAATTAGTTCTGACAGTTGTTCGTTTGTTCCATCAGGCCCGGTATAATCCCAAAGGCTGGCAAAATCTGAAGCCAATGGGAATTGTGCAATCACTTCATCGCATAATGGTATGATGGCAGCGAGATCGGCTGCTTTGGTGGAGGAATTCCATGCGTCATTTATCTCGCTGGCGCGGCACAAATAGGCTTTTGCCAGGTAGTGGGCGGCTGCATATTTGGTAATTTTTGAAGGCGCACCTGAAGTGGGCAGAAGATTATAGGCCTGGGTAAAATCATCAATGATCTGCGCATATACTTCTTCAGCAGCAGCTCTTGTAAATTCCAGTTCTACTGTAGTGCTTGGTGTGGTTTTGAGCGGCACGCCGCCATATTGGGACACCAGCCGCAGGTAACAGTATGCCCTGAAAAAATAGCCTTCGCCCAGGGCGGTTTTTTTAATATCGTCTGAAGTGGATGTACTGGCTGTGGCGTTCTGAATAAGCAGGTTTGCATCTCCTATGCCTATGTACAGGTTATCCCACTGGGTATTTGCTGCGGCTGTATTGGAGTTATTAACGGTAACAATAGAGTTAAAGCCGGCATCGTAGTTGTTCCACACGCCGTTTGAAGGGTCGCCGCCTACGCTAAATTCATCCACGCCGTAATTGGTGGCGCAGTAAATCCACTCACCGTTAAACGGGGTATTAAATACCTGGTAATACGTACCGGTTGAAAGCGCCAGTATGCCTTCGTCAGTTGTATAGTAATCCATGCCTCTTGCTGTTTCCAGTTCCTCATTAAGGAAATCTTTTTTACAGGATGACAGAAAGAGGAAGCCTGCAAAAAGGGATATTTTAAAAATTAATTTTATTGTGTTCATTTTACTTTAATTTTTGAGGTCAAGCGTTGCGGTTAAAATGCTGCGTTCAATCCAATGGTAATGCCACGGTTATAAGTAGGGCTGACCAAATCCATATCCAGCCAACTGATTTTGGAGAACAGCATGCCGGGATTGGCTACCTGCACATATAACTTTAAGCCCGAAATAGCTGTTGTTTTCAGCGCTTTGGCGTTCAGGTTATATCCCAGCGATATATTGCGGATTTTTATAAATGAGGCTTTTTTATAGCCCAGTGCGCCATAGTATGAATCGCCACTGCCTTCAGAATATATTGGTTTCTGGTATTCGGCGTTCATATTATTCTCGTTATAATAATTGATCACGCGCTGAACGCTGCGGGCGCCCTCCACTTCTCCACCGGTATTATACAGGTATTTCAGGCGGCCATACAGAAAAACGGAAAGCTCAAAACCTTTATATGTAAAAGTATTGGTCATGCCAACAACCCACCTGGGCCTTGTATTGCCAATAGTGGCGCGATCATAATTTGCATCTATTGCGGTGTCGCCATTAATATCAACCGGCCTTACGCTTCCGGCTGAAAACGCACTTCCGTTTGCGTTGTATAAACTGTAAGTGGCCGAATCTTCCAAATGCCAGAGGCCTGCGCCCTTATACCCGTAAATTACGCCTATGGGCTGCCCTATGAACCAGTTATTGTTTATATCGTCCTGGTTGCCATTTGACAATGAAACGATATGATCTTTTTGCCAGGAAACGCTGGCAGTGGTGGTCCAATTGAAAGAACCTGTATTAACATTAACCGTTGTCAGGCTCAGGTCTATTCCTTTATTCGCAGTCTCGCCCACATTGGCATACGTTGTTGTATAACCTGTAACCGTTGGGATGCTCATTTCCATTAACAGGTCAGTAGTTTTTGATTCATACAGGTCTAAGCTTCCTGATATTCTCCTGTTAAGCACAGAAAAATCAATACCTATGTTGTATTGGGTGGTTTTTTCCCATCCCAGGTTCTGGTTGGCTAAAGTGGTGGAAGGAATAGCGCCGGCTGTAAGCGTGCTTATATATGGGTAAAAAATGGCGGTAACCGCGCCCTGGGTTGCATACGCATCAATAGCAGAATTACCGGTAACGCCCACGCCCAGCCTCAGTTTTAAATCGTTCACCCATGTTGCCTTGCTCATAAAATTTTCATTATTTATTCTCCAGGCGATGGCAGCAGAAGGGAACCAGGAATATTTATGGCCCTCTGCAAGCTGGGAAGCGCCATCACGGCGTGCAGATACGGTAAGCAGGTATTTATCGTTAAAACCATAGTTAATGCGGGCCATGTAAGATTGTAACTGGCTTTTGGTAAGGCCTGATGAATACCCGGTGAGGTTATCTGCGGAAATATAGGTATCTGACAAGGCATTCCATTTCTGGCTTGCGAAAGCAATGCCATTGGCAGAGATAGAACTGCTTTCCTCTGAATATTGTGTCTGGCTGCCGAGCAGTGTGAGCCCAATATCATGTTTGCCAATGCTCTTGTTATAATAGATCAAATGATCGAGGGTATAGGAATAGGTTTGGTTTTTTGCCAGCGAAGCAGAATTGGTACCGCTGCTTATAACAGAATTTTCATCTATATATGTTCCATCGCGGTAATAAGAGAAATCGGGCCCAAAGTTCACCCTGTATTTCAGGTTTTTAAGAACAGGAAGAATGGCACCAAAGTCTATCTGCCCGTAAAAGCTGCCAAAAGCCCGGAGAGTTGTTCGTTGGTCCTGGTTCAAATTCCATTCATTTACAACATTTTTAAATGCAATATCACCGCCGGGGTTCTCTATCCGCTCGCCGGTGGAATCATAAGGCACCGCATAAGGGAATAACGCCCTTGCCGATTCGTAAATGCTGGTAGAGGAAGATACCGTTGTGGCGCCTGTTTTAGACTGTCCGTATTCCTGTATGCTGTATGAAACATTAAGATTGCTGCCCATGGAGAACCATTTAGTAGCCTTAATGTCAACATTTACATTGGCAGCATACCGCTTAAAGCTTTGCCCTTTTTGTGTTCCTGTATTGTCCAGGTAGCCAAATGAAGCGTAGGCTTTTACCTTGTCGCTTCCCCCGCTAACGCTTAAATTAAGATTGTGCGTTATACCGGTTTGGGTTACCATGCCGCGCCAGTCGGTTGTCTGCACTTTTGATCCGTCCCAGGTGCCTGATGCCCATCCTTTGGCAATATTTGCCCAGGCTGAGGGATCGCTGGTGGCCAGGAAGATTACCTTATCATTTTCAATGGTAGGCTCGTCGCCACGCGGATATGTGGAAGTGTTCTTATAATAATAGGCCCACCGGCGAAATGTGATATAATCCGCCGCATTGAACATTTTCTCTTTGTCCACCAGCGTTTCAAACGTGGTGGAGGCGTTCAGGTTCAACGCTGTTTTGCCCGCCTTGCCCTGCTTGGTAGTAACAATTACAACGCCATTGGCGCCGCGGGCACCATAAATTGCCGTGGCAGAAGCATCTTTCAGCACATCAATTGACTCAATATCATTAGGATTGAGGTAATCAATGCCGCCGGACATTAACGGGATACCATCCACAACAAAGAGCGGGGAATTGGAGGCCGTTAAAGAACGTACGCCACGAATGGTAATGCTGGCAACGGTGCCGGGACGTTCTGTTGAAGTAATGTCAACGCCCGCTACCTTTCCCTGCATGGCTTCCAGGGCGTTGGCTACAGGCCGGGCCCTGATGTCTTTTTCACTAATGCCTGTAATAGCGCCGGTTACATCAGCCCGCTTTACCGTGCCGTAACCTATTACAACAACATCGCCCAATGAACTGTCGCCTGGCTTTAGTGTAACCGTAATTGTTGATTTTCCATCTAACGGCACTTCCTGGCTTTTATAGCCTATGAAGCTTATTACCAAAACAGCGTTTAAAGAGGGCACATTTATTTTAAACATTCCATCGTTCCCGGTGATGGTTGAGGAAGGCGTTCCCTTAACTGTGACGGTGGCGCCTGAAAGCAATTGTTCGTTTTCGCCCGTTACTTTTCCGGAAACCTGGATGGTTTGCGAAAAGCCGGCAGGTAAAATGAAAAATAAAAAAAGCAAAAGACCAATGCTTTTTAACAGCAATCTTTTCTTCATCATGGCAAGTTTTTTTGATTAATATCTGTTTTTAACAAAACTATCACAATCGCGGTAGTGGAACCATCCTGTAAAGGGCAAAAATTTACGGAAACGATTTCGGAAGCCAAGCGAGCATTATACAGCGAACTAAAAAGAATGCTGTTATACCCACTACCATTATTCACGCCCGTTATCGCACAACCGCCACGTTCATTCAAAGGCCGTTTAACAATATCGCGGGTCTTTTGTTGAAGTTTTAGTTCCGATATTGCTTATCACCATATCCGTTAATTTGGTCGTCTTCGTACCGATCAATCTGTCACTAAAGAGGCCTTTTCCGGCATTTGTTTAAGATACTCTATCGCTGAGCCAAAATTATTGGCCTGCAAATTCACCAGGCAGTAAAGGCCAGTCTTTATTTTTAACATGCGCTTCATTCATCATGGCCTGCATCTTCTTTACTATATCTGTATGTTCCCCGGCAATATTATTTTGTTCTGAAGGGTCTTTCTCCAGGTCATACAATTCAATGGGCGCTTCTGCATTTTTATTCACCTTTAACCGCACCGCCTTCCAGTTTTTCCACCGCACAGCCTGGCTGCCATCGTTCTCATGAAACTCCCAATAAAGATATGCATGCTGCTGCCGCCTGCCTTTCTGCAGCAGCGTTGGCACGATAGAAAGCCCGTCAGTTTTTTGCTGCAGGGGTACAGATGCCAGTTCTAAAAAAGTTGGGTACATATCCCACAAGGCACAGATCTGGCTGGTTATGCCCGGCTTTATTTTACCCGGCCAGTATGCAATAAAAGGATCACGTATACCGCCTTCATATAAATCGCGCTTTATGCCGCGGTAAATGCCGTTGCTGTTGAAATATTCGGGGTCGTTGCCACCTTCTTTATGCGGGCCGTTGTCGCTGGCAAAAATGATCAGCGTATTTTCCGCCATGCCTTTTTGTTCAATTGCTTTTACCATTTCGCCCACATAGCTGTCGAGCCTTGTAACCATAGCGGCATAACAGGCGCGGGGGTAAGGGTCTGTTATGCGGCCATCGTATTTATTACCGGAGGTATCAGGCTGTTCGTTGAATTTTTTTATGTAATGATAATAGAGGCTGTCGTGCGGCACTATCAGCTCTGCATGCGGAAGCGTGTATGGCAGGTAAAGAAAGAAAGGCTGGTTAACCTGTTGAATATATGCCAGGGCCTGCTGGTGTATAAGCGCTGCTGAATATACTTCTTTCTTTTCCGGGTTACCGGGAAATTCAATTTTTTCATGGTTGTCCCATAAATGATCGGGATAATAATTATGGGCAAGCGACTGGCAGTTGTAACCATAAAACTTATCAAATCCTTTTTTAGCCGGGTCGCCGGAGGTAGTGATATAACCAAGCCCCCATTTGCCGAATGCAGCAGTAGCATAACCGTGCTGCTGCAAAATATTGGCGAAAATGACAGCAGAATCCGGCAGTGGCGTTTGCCCTTCGGGCTGAAAAGATTTGTTGCCACGCACTGGTGCATGGCCGGTATGCAGGCCGGTAAAAAAAGTAGCCCTTGCCGGCGCACAAACCGATGTGCCGGAGTAATAATTCATAAACTGCATTCCCTTTTTTGCCAGCGCATCAATATTTGGCGTTTCTATTTTTTGCTGGCCGTAAACGCCTATATCGCCGTAGCCAAGATCATCGGCAAGAATGAAAATAATATTGGGCTTTGTGCCTGCATTGCTTTTTTGTGCATTACTATTATATATTGATAAGCCTGCGGCAAACAACAGGCATATTGCAAGATGTGCAGTGCGCATATAATTGTCTTTTTTAGTGAAGCATAGCATTAATTTGATCAGATGCAACAGCATGTGTTTTTTATAATCATGCAATACTATCTCATGTTTGCCTGGCACTTAATCCCGTTTAAACAAATATTTTTCAAGGCCTCCCGGCCTGAGCGTTTAATTTCACGCACCATAACCCACAACCGGCCATTCACAATTAACAAACTTACTTTCTCTTTTTCGACGATCCCCTTATTAATAGCTCCGGTGGCAAAACTCTGTTTTCGAAGTCAGCAGGCGGGCGTTTAGCTTCAATCAGTTTTATTAATAACTCGGCGGCATTCTTTCCCATTTCAAAAGCCGGTTGCCGGATAACCGAAAGCGCCGGCGATAGCAGGTCGGTAAGATCAAGATTGCTAAAGCCTACCAACCCAAGTTTATTGGGTATGTTTATTTTTTTTGCTTTACAGTAACGAACAAAATTTGTGGTGAGTTTATCAGAAGCGGCGAAAAAAGTATCCGGTTTTTTACGCAGGCCCATCAATTCATTCATTGCCTGTTCCACCTCGTCGTATATCATGCCACCGTGCAGGCAGTATCGTATCAACGAATCTTCAAATACAAGCCCGGCATCCGTTAAAGCCTGCTTATAACCGCTCAGCCTTTCCTGTGTTATTGATAAATGTTCGGCATTGCCCAGCATGGCAATACGCTTAAAGCCGCTTTTTATCAGTGCTGCTGTAGCGTCGTAAGCGCCTTTAAAATTATCAATTGAAACCTTATGTGTTTTTATATCATCAATTATCCTATCGAAACATACAAACGGAAAACCCACTTTATGCAGGCGCGTAATATGATCAAAATTTTTTGTTTCTGTTGATACAGAAATCAAACATCCGTCAATCGAACGTGATGCCAGGAATTCAAGGTTACTTAGTTCCCGTTCATAACTTTCAAGGCTCTGCGTAATAATAACATTATAACCCTTAGCATGTGCCACCGATTCAACGCCATTAATCATCTGCGAAAAAAAGCTATTGGCTATTTCAGCTATTATAACGCCAATAGACCGGCTGCGTTTTTCACGCAAACTCACTGCAACCGGGTTGGGCCGGTAATTAATTTTCTCTGCATATTCCCGTACAATTTTTTTCGTCTTTTCGCTTATCTCGTAACTATCGTTCAGTGCCCGGCTAATGGTGGATACAGATAGCCCTAATGCTTTGGATATATCTTTTAATTTGGCAGCTTCGTACTTCATACAGTTTATTTGATATTTTGGTTGCCGGCTTCTGCAACGTGTGGCATTATGGCTGTGCCGCTCTCTTGTACATGCAGTATATTTTCCCGTGTTGGCTTAATGCTACCAAAATATCTCATAAAAATATTGATTTTATAATTGATGTCTCCGTATCCGTTCCGGAATAGCAGGTTAACCAAGTCATGTAAAGATGCTTTTTAAAACATTTGCGTAGAAAAACACAACGCAATCTCAACATTCATGCAATCATATATATTATGTAGTATTGTTTTGGGCAGGTTTTTATTACAGCCCTGCGGGGTCCGACTGCTGCATCTGGATGCTAACAGTAACTTTTGCAGATAAGTAGCCGTGCGTTGGGTTGCTCTTTGCTTTCCTGATAATAATGTCAATAAAGAACGTCAGGTCTTTTTCATACAACACTTTTTTTGAAATGATTAAATATGGTTACCACTACCCAATCATTTTCACCAAAAAGACATAAGAATAAAACGTTTCAAAGTATATCAAGATAAATGTTACGCTTTATCTATCAATTGCAAAGGTTTCTTTGAAACAAATCTACCAGAAAAACAGTTTCATGGATTGTCTCAAAAATCCTGATATAGTTTGAAATAACTTAACATGATGAAAAATAAAAATGCCTGCAAATCAATTATTTACAGGCATTTTGTAATCTTTTGAAACCTCAAAAGTCGGGTGGACTGGATTCGAACCAGCGACCCCTTGCACCCCATGCAAATACGCTACCGGACTGCGCCACCACCCGAAACCTTTTAAACCTGGCTACAGCTTAAAGGGCTGCAAATGTAAAGGGCTTTTAATTAAAAATCGGGTTATATTTGCCAAATTTTGCCGATTACATGAATATTATACTGCAGCAGGTTTTGATTGCAGATTCAAATTCTCCTTATAACGGAATCAGAAAAGATATTTTAATTAAGGATGGTGTTATTGCAAAAATTGATGATGCCATTACGGATGAATCTGCACAGCTTTTTACTTCAGACGATATAATTGTTTCTCCCGGCTGGATAGATATTTTTTCGCATGCATGCGATCCGGGTTATGAATATCGGGAAACTATAGCATCACTCGCAGCCGCCGCTGCTGCAGGCGGCTTTACACAGGTGTTTACTTTGCCTGATACAAATCCTGTTGTTGATAATAAAACGCAGGCTGAATATGTAAAACAAAAATCAGCCAACACAAAAATCAATGTGCATCCGCTGGGCGCTGTATCGAAAAAAAGAGAAGGGGCAGCGCTTGCTGAAATGTACGATATGAAGCAGAGCGGCGCCATGGCATTTACAGATGGCCTCCAGCCGGTTCAAAATGCAGGCTTGTTTTTAAAAGCGCTGCAATATGTGAAAGCTTTTGATGGCGTTGTAATACAGTTGCCACAGGATAAGTCCATCAATGCTTCGGGCTTAATGAATGAAGGTATTGTGTCAACGCGCATGGGGTTGCAGGGCATTCCTGCTATTGCGGAGGAACTGTTGATTGCAAGGGATATTGAGTTGCTTCGTTATACGCAGTCCAGGCTGCATATAACCGGTATTACCACAAAAAAATCAGTTGAATTAATTAAAGCCGCCAGGGCGGAAGGTTTAAATATCAGTTGTTCTGTTACGCCTTACCACCTGTTTTTTTGTGATGAAGATTTAAAGAACTATGATACGAATCTTAAAGTAAACCCGCCATTGCGCAGCAAAAGCGATATGATGGCTTTGCGTGAAGCTGTAATGAACGGTGATATTGATTGTATCGCTTCCCATCACCTGCCGCAGGACTGGGATAGCAAAACCTGTGAGTTTGAATATGCAAAGCCCGGCATGATTGGTTTGCAAACAGCATACAGTGCTGTGCAAACTGTGCTGCCTCAATTAACGCCCTTACAAATTGCCAGCCTGTTTTCAATAAATGCAGGTAAGATATTCGGGTTGCAAACAACGATAAAAGAAGGAGAAAAAGCATCGCTTACGCTCTTTACCAAAAATGAATTTGTATTTGCGAAAGAGAAAAATAAAAGTAAGTCGTTCAACACGCCTTTTTTTGATGTTGCATTAAAAGGAATAGTGGTGGGTGTGGTTTCAAAGGGATCATTAATTTTAAACAACTAATAAAAGTTATGGAAAACAAAGTAACAACACCGCAGGTAAAAGGCTTTATTATATCACTAATACTAATAGTGTATGGCCTCGTTATATATTTTGCTGATGGCATGAAGCACCCTGAACTTTCTTATGTGCAGTATGCGATTTTCCTGGCCGGAATTATATGGGCTTGTGTTAGCTATTCAAATCAGTTGAATGCCAATGTTACTTTTGGTAATTTATTCGCCCACGGCTTCAAGGCCACTGCAGTTATAACTATAATTATTCTGATCTATTCAATTCTTGCCATTAAAGTTTTATTTCCTGATATGATTGACAAAATTATGCAAATCTCCAGGCAAAAAATGGAAGAGAGCGGGAAGGTTTCTGATAGCCAGATAGAACAAAGCCTGGCAATGGTAAAAGATCATATTGTTTTAATTACAGTTATTCAAATTATTGTCGGGTTCGCCATAGTTGGCGCCATCAGTTCATTAATTGGCGCGGCTATTGCTAAGAAAAAACCCCAGGACCCGTTTGGCAATCAACCAATTTAATGCAATGGATGTATCAATCGTTATTCCTTTATACAATGAAGAAGAATCGCTGCCCGAACTATGCGACTGGATTGTGCGCGTGGTGAATGAAAATAATTTCTTTTATGAAATTGTTATGGTGGATGACGGCAGCACGGACGATAGCTGGTGTGTTATTGAAAAGCTCAGTGCAGGCAACCCCAATATCAAGGGCATAAAATTTCAGCGCAATTATGGCAAGTCCGCGGCTTTGAATGAAGGCTTTAAAGCAGCGCAGGGCAATGTGGTTATTACGATGGATGCCGATATGCAGGATTCTCCCGATGAAATTCCCGGCCTCTACCACATGATAACAGAAGATAAATTTGATATGGTGAGCGGCTGGAAAAAAAAACGCTACGATAATAAGCTTACCAAAAACTTTCCATCCAAAATATTCAATGCGATGGCAAGAAAAATATCCGGCATAAAGCTGCACGATTTTAACTGCGGCCTTAAAGCATACCGCAAAAAAGTGGTGAAGAGCATTGAGATATATGGCGAAATGCACCGCAATATCCCGGTACTGGCAAAATGGTCAGGCTTTAGAAAAATAGGAGAGAAGGTGGTGGAACATCGCCCCAGGAAATATGGCGTTACCAAGTTCGGATGGGACAGGTTTATCAATGGTTTTCTCGATCTGTCAACGCTCACTTTTGTAGGCCGCTTCAGCAAAAGGCCCATGCACTTTTTTGGTTTATTCGGCACCATTTTTTTTATCATAGGTTTTATCAGCAGCCTTTATCTCATTATTGCCAAAATTGTTGATGTGAATTATGGCATAACCAATAAGCCCATTTTCTATATAGCGCTGGTGGTTATGGTAATCGGTATGCAATTATTCCTTACCGGGTTTATCGCCGAGCTGGTGGTGCGCAATGCTGCCGACCGGAATAATTATTTGATTGAAAAGAAAGCGGGGTTTAGTTAATGCAATCTGTTGTTATAATAGGCCCTGCTTACCCGCTGCGCGGTGGTTTGGCATCTTTTGACGAAAGGCTTGCAAGGGAATTTCAACGCCAGCATGATGAGGTAACCATTTATACATTCTCTTTACAATACCCTTCATTTCTTTTCCCGGGCACATCGCAATATTCAACTGAGCCTGCGCCGGGAGGTCTGAATATAAAAGTCTGCATTAATTCCATCAATCCATTTAACTGGATTAAAGTGGGCAACGAATTAAAAAAATTAAAGCCTGATATTATCGTGGTGCGCTACTGGCTGCCGCTAATGGGGCCATGTTTCGGTACTATTTTGCGAATGGTAAAGAAGAACCATCATACAAGGATCATCTGTATTGCCGATAATGTATTGCCGCATGAAAAACGCGTGGGCGATAAACAATTTACCTCTTATTTTATAAAGCCGGTTGATGCCTTTATTACGATGAGCGATAAGGTTTTGAATGATCTGCATGCATTCACCGGTAAGCCTGCTAAAAAGCTGGTGCATCCTTTATACGATAATTTTGGCGATAAGATTGATAAAGCTACGGCAAGGAAGCATCTGAATTTGAACGTTGATGACAGGATCATTTTATTCTTTGGTTTTATACGCGAATACAAGGGCCTTGATATATTACTGGAAGCAATGGCGTTGCTGAAGCAGTCAGCCGTCAGCAATCAGCCGTCAGCAATCAGCAATCAGCAATCAGCAATTCCCAAACTGCTTGTTGCCGGTGAATTTTATAACGACAGGAAATTATATGATGATATTATTGAAAAACATCAGCTTCAGCCAAACATTCTTCTTCATACAAATTTTATTGCCGACAGTGAAGTGAAATATTATTTAAGCGCTGCCGATTTTGTAATTCAGCCATACAGAAGCGCCACGCAAAGCGGCGTTACGCCCCTGGCTTATCACTTTGAAAAACCCATGCTTGTAACCAATGTGGGCGGTTTGCCTTCGCTTGTGCCTGATGAAAAAGTTGGCCTGGTAGCAGAACCAAATGCTGAAAGCATAGCGCAAAAAATCATGCAGCTTTATACATGGGGTGAGGATCACTTCCTGCCTTATTTAAGAGAAGAAAAAAAGAAATACAGTTGGGCCAAACTGGTTGAAGCCATTAAGCGGTTTTGAGCTCACAGGTTTTTATAAGTTCACGGGTTCGCAAGTTCGGATGGTTACATCCCAAACGAGAATTAAGCAATCCGTCACCCTGTAAACGCTTATACCTTACACATCTAATCAGTCTATAATTTCAATTAACAACCAGGTATTAAAACAACTTGTGAACCCGTGAACAAGTGAACTCTTAAACTTAATTAAACAGCTTAAATTTGCTGCCCTGTTAAAGATGTATTAAGCAAATGAAAGAGCAATTGCACCAGTTAGGCAACAGTTTGGAAGGCGAATTTTATACAGATGATACGATGCGCATTTTATATGCTACCGATGCGTCGGCCTACCGCGAAATACCATCGGCGGTTGCCATACCCAAAACAAAAGAAGATATAAAAAAGCTGATTGCGTTTGCAAGCGAAAATAGAACTTCCTTAATACCAAGAACAGCCGGCACATCGCTTGCCGGCCAGGTGGTTGGCAACGGGATTATTGTTGACGTATCAAAAAATTTTACAAAAATCCTTGAATTAAATACGGAAGAAAGATGGGTGCGTGTGCAGCCCGGCGTTATCCGCGACGAGCTTAACATGTTTTTAAAGCCGCATGGTTTGTTATTCGGGCCTGAAACATCAACCGCCAACCGCGCCATGATGGGCGGCATGGTGGGCAATAATTCCTGCGGCTCTAATTCTGTTGTTTACAGAAGCACCCGTGAGCATTTGCTGGAAGTAAAAGCTTTTTTAAGTGATGGAAGCGAAGCCGAATTTAAGACGCTGAACATGGATGCATTTCATGCAAAATGCGAAGGTGAAACGCTTGAAGCCAATATCTATAAAAACATCCGCAGCTTGTTAAGCAACTATGAGAACCAGCAGGAGATAAGAAAAGAATTTCCAAAGAAAAGCATTGAAAGAAGGAATACCGGTTACGCGGTGGATGTGTTATTGGATACCGCTCCATTTATGGCAGGCGGGCCAGACTTTAATTTCTGCCAGCTTATTGCCGGATCTGAAGGCACATTAGCCTTCATTACAGAAATAAAACTGAATGTTGTTCCGCTGCCGCCAAAAGAAACAGGCTTGCTGTGTGTGCATTTTAATAATATAGATGAATCACTGCGCGCCAATCTTATTGCCTTAAAATATCATCCAACCGCAAGTGAGTTGATAGATCATTTTATTTTAGAATGTACAAAAGATAATATTGAGCAAAGAAAGAACCGGTTTTTTGTGCAGGGCGATCCCGGCGCCATTCTCGTTGTTGAATTCAAGAAAGATACGCGCTCAGCAATTGAAGCGATTGCTAAACAGGTGGAAGCTGATATGCGTGCCGCCGGCCTGGGTTACCACTTCCCTTTACTGTTTGGTGATGACACAAAAAAGATATGGGACCTTCGTAAAGCGGGGCTTGGTTTATTAAGCAACCTTCCCGGTGATGATAAGGCGGTTCCCGTAATTGAAGACACGGCTGTTGATGTAAATGACCTGCCTGCTTTTATTGAAGAATTTAATGTTATACTAAAAAAATATGGCCTTTATTCTGTGCATTATGCGCATGCAGGCAGCGGTGAAATTCATTTGCGCCCTATCATCAATTTAAAAACAGCAGAAGGCAACCGGCTCTTCAGGATAATCGCAGAAGAAATAGCAACGCTTGTAAAAAAATATCATGGGTCATTAAGCGGTGAGCATGGCGATGGAAGGTTGCGGGGTGAATTTATACGGCAGATGGTGGGTGAGAAAAATTACCAGTTGTTAAGGCAGATAAAACAAGCCTGGGACCCGCAGCATATTTTCAACCCACATAAGATTGTTGATACACCATCAATGAATTCGATGCTGCGTTATACGCCGGGGCAGCAAACGCCCGGATTTAAAACCTTGTTCCGCTTTTATAACCAGGATATATTGCAGCATGCAGAACAGTGCAATGGCAGCGGCGATTGCCGTAAAACGCATTTGTCCGGCGGAACCATGTGCCCTTCCTTCATGGCCACGCGCAATGAAAAAGATACCACGAGGGCAAGGGCAAATATCCTGCGTGAATTTCTAACCCGTTCAAACAAAACAAACCGCTTTGACCATAAAGAAATTTATGAAGTGATGGACTTGTGCCTGAGCTGCAAGGGCTGCAAATCTGAATGCCCGAGCAATGTTGATGTAGCCAAGCTGAAGGCAGAATTTTTACAGCAGTACTATGATGTGCATGGCGTTCCGTTCAGAAGTAAGCTTATTGCCAACTTCACCAATTCTGCAAAGCTTGCTGCTTTAATGCCGGGCATATACAATTTTGCAGTGAAGAATAAAAGCACCAGCAGCATCATTAAAAAACTGTCTGGTTTTGCGAGGGAACGCTCCATGCCAACGGTATATAAGACAACGCTGCGAAACTGGTATGAAAAAAGGCGGAAGGCGGAAGGCGGAAGGCGGAAGGCAGAAGGCGGCCAACTGTATTTCTTCTGTGATGAATTTACCAATTATAACGATACGGAAATAGGTATAAAAGCAATCTTGTTGCTGGAGAAATTAGGATATGAAGTGATTATGCCTGCGCATGAGGAAAGCGGCAGAACCTGGCTTTCGAAAGGATTGATACGCGATGCAAAAAAGATCATTAATAAAAATATTATTGCACTGCATGCATTAATTACGGAAGATAAGCCTTTGGTTGGCCTTGAGCCATCAGCCATCCTTACTTTCCGCGATGAATATGTTGACCTTGCCGATGATGAATTGTTTGAGATAGCGAAAGAACTTTCAAAAAAAGTATTTACGATTGATGAGTTTATTGCAAGGGAAATTGATAAAGGCAATATAACAGCGCAACAGTTCAAAACAGAAAAAAGAAATATAAAACTGCATGGCCATTGCCAGCAGAAAGCCTTATCATCTGTTGCGCCAACGGTAAAGATTTTATCGCTTCCTGAAAATTATACGGTAACAACCATACCTTCCGGCTGTTGTGGCATGGCCGGTTCATTTGGCTATGAAAAAGAGCATTATGAACTTTCCATGAAGATCGGCGAACTGGTTTTATTTCCTGCCGTGCGCAATAAAACAGCAGATACCATTATTGCTGCGCCGGGCACAAGCTGCCGCCACCAGATTAAAGATGGTACCAAAGTAATCGCCAAACACCCTATAGAAATATTGTACGAAGCATTGGTATAATAAACAAACGTTATGGTTTTATTGAGTCAGAAACTCAATGCATAACCCTGCGAAGTCTCTTGACCACAAGTGTTCGAAACCTGTAATTATGCAGAATTCTTATATGCATTCTTTGCTCATCTGTGTAGTAAATAATTTTATCCGTAAATGTTTTGTTTTTTCAATGGTCGGATGGAACCTTGCTATGTACCTGCCTTACCGGCAGGCAGGCATTCCCCTCCCGAAGCTGGTTCGGGACAGGCTGTGTGAGAAAAAATTATCATGCCCGGCTTCATAAGGAAACCTTTTCATCGAGGCGCTTCTTGCTTCCTTTTCAATATTTGAAGCATAATAAGGGTTGCGGTTTATTGTAATCAATATTTCTTCAAACCCGTGTATGAACTTTTTGCCTAAACCTGCAGGCTGCTCTTCATACCAAACAAAAATTTCATCAATGTTAATTTGAGCCTGCCTTGTAATAACCAGCTCAAAATTTATCATTTTATATATTTTTTCTTAAGCTCATTCCATGAAACCGCATCTTCAGGATTTTCTTTATCTAACTTTAAACGTTCCGTATCAATACAAGCTTCCATTCCGGAAGCTCTTTTTCTGCAAACTCTTCATCAATGCTATCTAACAATTCAAATGCAAGTTCTCTTTTTTCTTCTGCAGGTAAACGCATCAATTCAGACTTATCGTAAGTCATAGTTTTTTTATAAAAATAAGACACATACTTGAAATACCTTTGCACCGATGCAGCAAACAGAGAAACTTCAATTAAAAAAATATAAACAATTCTTACAGCGCGCCGATAAAAACAAAGTGCTGAAAGCCTTGCCTGCATTGAATAAAGAAGCCTTTGAGAAAATTAACTGCCTTGATTGCGCGGCCTGCTGCAAGAATTATTCGCCGCGCTTTAAAACACCGGATATTAAACGCATCAGCAAACATCTCAGGCAAAAAGAAAGTGATTTTATTGATACCTATTTAAGGCTGGATGAAGATGGCGATTATGTGGTAAAATCTTCACCCTGTCCTTTTCTTGGCGCTGATAATTATTGCAGCATTTATGAGGTAAGGCCTTCCGATTGCGAACGTTTTCCTTATACAGATGAAGATGTATTTATTAAGCGACCAAACATTACTTTAAAGAATGCGGAGTTCTGCCCGATTGTAGTGCATGTGCTGGAAAGGCTGATGTGAAAAAAAGATAAACGGGGGTTACTTATCCAAAAGCTTCAAACTTTTAATAATAACTTTTACAACCTTGTCATCAATTGTATCAAATTCAGATTTATCATAAATAGTTAAAAGATAAACCTCTTTGTTTTCAGTAACAACATAAGTAATAACACGTGTGCCGCCACTCTTGCCTTTACCTTTGCTTTTTATTGCAATACGAATTTTATATGTATTACCGCCAAGTGGAGTACCGGCTTCAGGCGAAATCCCAAGCATTGATTAAGTGCAACAAGTTCCTGTTTAAGCGAAGGGTATTTTTTAATAAGCCGTCTGGCTTCTTTTTTAAACTTATCACTCGGAATAACACTATAACTCATTTAGAAAATCTGTTAGGGTCTGTTTTTTTTCGTAAAAGGCTCACTTGTTCAAAAGCTTCTTTAAGATCAGTTTTAAGTTGCAGGGCTTGTTCATATTTTCTTAATTTATTGAGAATTTTTTCCCATTCATTCAAAGGTAACTGAACGGCTTTCGTTTCACCATTTATATCGTTCACATATTGAAGCTCAATTTTCATATTTCAAATTTAAAGATTTATGATTATAGAAAGATTGTTATATTTTGTGTGATTGCCCAATCTCATCAATTTCCTTCAGCAACGCTTCATCTTTAAATGGAAATTCTTTTTGATAATATGCTTTTATAAGATAGGCTATTATTCCCGCAAGAATAATACAGCCTGCAATCAGCATCATGTGTATTTCTGTTGAATAAAAAATGAACAACCATATAGCTATGGCCAGCAAAACAGGCAGTGGGAACAAAGGCATTTTCCATTTAAAAAAGCTGAGCCCCCTACGCTTATGCAATAACATTAAGCCAATTGCCTGCCCAACAAATTGTATTAGTATGCGCATGGCAAGAATGGCAGTAATAACATCGCCCAAACGGAACAGCAAGCTAAAAATAAAAGCAACGCCGCCTAATACCAGCAAAGAAATATAAGGGAAGTTTTTAGTAGCATGCAGCTTTGCAAATACAGCGAAAAACGCACCGTCTTTTGCCGCCGCATAAGGTATGCGGCTATAACCAAGCGTTGCCGAAAACACAGAGGCAAATGCCACCCATAAAATAATAGCGGTGGCAATCATGGCGGCAGTTGGCCCGGCAATAACATTAATGTACTCGCTTACTACAAAACTGCTTCCGGCAATGGTATGCAAAGGTAAAACGGAAGCCACGCCTATGTTCATCATCAGGTACAAAAAACAAATAACCGCAATAGAAATAAACATGCTGCGCGGAATATTTTTTTCCGGGTTGATGATCTCGCCGCCCAGATGGCAAACATTGTAATAACCCAGATAACTATACACTGTTTTTACGCAGGCAAAACCCAATGCTGCAGCAAAGCCGCTGTTCAACTCAATATTATCATTCAAATGCTGCAAAGGCATCATTACATTTCCATGCATAAAAGCGCCGATGATGATCCAGCCCATAATCACAAATACACCAACCCAAAGCATCACACTTATCTTACCAATAGCTTCAATTTTCCGGTATAATAAAAAAATAATGAGCGCCACCACTGCGCCGCTTACAATTTTGCTTTCAAACCTGCTTAACGGAATGAGATAATTAAAATATTGCGCAAAGCCAATGGCTGCAGACGCAATAACCAATGGCGCCTGTATCATGGTTTGCCACACAAATAAAAAGCTCATGGGCCTGCCCCATTTTTCACCAAAGCCTTCTTTCAGGAAATTATAACTGCCGCCGGCCAGGGGAAATGCAGCGCCTAATTCGCTCCACACCATACCATCAATAAAAGACAAAATTGCGCCGGCAATCCATGCATACAGAAAAGCATATTGCGCCTGCATTTTTTCAACCACAAAGCTCATTACCACGAACGGGCCAATGCCAACCATATCAATCATATTAATGGCGCTGGCCTGTAACAAACTTATTTTACGGGAGAGATGTGCGCTGCTCATTTTTAACGCACACAAAATAATAGTATTTGTTTTGAATACAAGCTATTTGAAACAGTTAGCTTATTTTGCTGTTGTAATATTCATGTATGGCCGGAAATATATATACACAGGAATGGAAAACAAGCGCCAATATTTATGAAGTAAATATTCGTCAATATACAACCGAAGGAACATTTAAAGCCTTTGCACAACATTTGCCCCGCCTTAAAAACATGGGCGTAAAAATTTTATGGCTGATGCCGATAACACCCATCAGCCTTGAATTGAGGCAAGGCACACTGGGCAGTTATTACGCCTGCAGCGATTATATTTCCATTAATCCTGAATTTGGCAACATAAGCGATTTTAAAGATTTGGTGAAGCAGGCGCATGAACTGGGCCTTCAATTAATCATTGATTGGGTTGCCAATCATACAGGTTACGATCACCATTGGGCGAAAGAGCATCCTGACTGGTATGAAAAAGATGCAGCGGGCAATTTTGTTGAACGGCATGGATGGGCTGATGTGATTGATTTGAATTACCAGATCAAAGACATGCGTGCCGCTATGATTGAAAGCATGCAATACTGGGTAAGGGAATGTGATATTGATGGTTTTCGCTGCGATATGGCACACCTGGTACCGCTTGATTTTTGGGAAGAGGCAAAAGCGCAGTGTGAACCCATTAAACCTTTATTCTGGCTGGCTGAATGCGAGGTGCCGGAATATCATAAAGTATTTGATGTAACGTATGCCTGGAAATGGATGCACGCCACGGAAAAACTGGTAAACAATTTTGCAGGCCTGCACGATCTCAGGCTTGTTTTAAAAGAATACCATGAATACCCGCCGGGCGCACTGAAATTGTTCTTTACTTCCAATCATGATGAAAATAGCTGGAATGGAACAGAGTATGAAAAGTATGGTAAGGCAGCAGCATTGCTCGCCGTATTCAGCTTCATCTGGCCGGGCATGCCGCTTATTTACAGCGGCCAGGAATTACCCAGCCTGAAGCGCTTAAAATTTTTTGAGAAAGATTGTATTGAATGGAATGAACCTTTAAAACGGGAATTGTTTTATACAAAACTTCTTGAAGTTAAATCTTTTAATACGGCATTGCATGACGGTGCAGCTATGGATGCATTGCCTACGGAATACAACGATTACATATTTGCTTTCATTCGTTATACAGAAAAAAACAGGGTGCTTGCTATAATGAATTTTAGCGACAGGGACAGATTGCAGTTTAAAATAGCACACCCTTTGATTGAAGGAAGTTTTACACATTTGTTCTCAGGTATCACCTACAAGCTTGGCGCCGTTCAAAGCTTTGAGCTGCAGGCATGGGAATACCTTGTATTTGTTCAATAAACGCAGCTAAAATTTACTTTTATGAATATGAAGCTACCCTTTTATGCACACCTTGCTCTTGTACTTATTATTTTATGGTTTTTGTTTTACGGCATTTACATCGGGCAGGAAATTCTTTTGCCATTAGGTTTTTCTTTCCTTATTGCAGTGCTGTTACACCCAATGGAAAAATTATTTGAGCGCATTAAGCTTCCGCGGGTTATTGCCATATTGCTATCGCTTGCTATTGCCGTTGCTGTTTTGTTTGGGCTTTTTACCTTATTGACACATGAGATCGGTTTATTCATGAATGACCTTCCGGCCATAGAAAAGAATATTTCCAGTTTCTTAAATAATGCGCAGCAATGGATAAGCGATACGTTTCATTTTTCAAAACAACAGCAGCAGCAGGCAATTCAAAATGCCCAAAATATGGACAATGTAAAAGCGGTTGCCGGCACAACATTAGGCGCATTAACCGGCTCTCTTGCCACCCTTACCTTAATACCTATTTATACATTCCTGTTTATGTATTACAGGCAGCACCTAATTATGTTTACCATTAAAGTATTTGATAAAAAGCATTCGGAAACAGTTGCCAGGGTAGTAAGCAGGATAAGAGCGGTTGTGCAGAGCTATGTTTCCGGCCTGCTGATAGAAACTGCCTGCGTTGCCGTGCTTAATTGCGTAGGTTTATTGTTGATAGGTGTGCCTTACGCTATTTTGCTGGGCATAATTGGCGCAGTATTAAATCTTATACCATATATAGGTGGCCTTATAGCTATAATACTTACTGCAATTGTAACCATCAGCAATACCGGCGATATTTATATAACGCTCGGCAGCCTGGTGGTGTATCTTGTTGTGCAGTTTATTGATAATAATCTTTTGGTGCCCCGCATTATTGGTTCAAGCGTGCAGCTAAATGCACTGGTTTCAATATTAGCTGTTTTAATTGGCGGCAGTTTATGCGGCGTGGGCGGCATGTTTTTAAGCCTTCCTTTTGTAGCTATCTGTAAGGTTGTATTTGATCATGTGGAAGAATTAAAACCCTGGGGCAGCATGCTGGGTGATGAAGAATCTGCAAGATGGAATATGATGAAGATGCCGGTATCCAAAAAAACTGCTGCGCCAAAACCGGCTGCCGCTGAAAAGAAATAACATCATAAGTAATGTACTTCCAATGTCGTTTAGTTAAGATACAATCCTAAACTTATAAACTTTAAATAAACGCTTCAAGCTGAGAGCTTCTAACTTTACCGTTATTTAATTTACTATTGTGTTGTCTCATTTAAACAACTTGTGAACAGGTGAACCCGTGAACTTGTAAACTTTAACCAAACAACATTGAATGTACTTCGAGGCTAAGATCATAGCCGCCATGAAATGATGCAGGTGCAGTGTGCGATCCCGCACCAGGTGCGGGACAAGCTGCAACCATGCTGCCATAGCTGATTACCCAATAAAAAAGCCCCGCGTAAGCGAGGCTGATAAAGACTATTTGTTATTTACGATTTTGTTTCAACATCTCCATCAATGGTAAGTATGACCGGGTATTTAATGTTGAGGAATTTTACGGTAACCCGTTTGGTGAATTTGCCCGGGCTTTCGGCATTATATGTAACTTTTATTACGCCGTTCTTGCCCTGCTGAATCGGCGTTTTAGGGTATTCAGGTGTGGTACATCCGCATTCTGCTACTGCTGATTCAATGATCAATGGTTTACCGGTAGTATTTGTGAATGAAAAATTTGTGCTTGCGGGCACATGCTGTTTTATTTTGCCAAACGAATGCGTAGTAATTTTAAACACACTAATACTGTCAGACTGGGCGTTTACGGCTGTTACAAAAACAAACGCTGCAATAAAACTTAATATAATCCGCATATTAATTTCCTCCTTGTTTTAACTGGCTAACTGCGTCGTTGGCCGGTGCCGCATCGGCAGGGGCCTTAAAGGTTTCGCCATGAAATTTAATAACTTGGCTTAAACCGCCTTTAAAATAAAGGGTAACCACTTTATTAAACGGGCCATCCGTATAACCGTTAAACCCAATGGTTATATCAAAATCCTGGCCAGGAGCATAAGGACCGGGTTTCCACTTAGGTGTGGTGCAGCCGCAACCCACTTTTACATCTTCAATGGTTACCGAGTCTGAAGAAATGTTTGTCATTGCAAGGCTGAATTCAGCCGGTTTTCCATAAGGTATCTTGCCGAAATCGTGGTCTGTTTCTTTAAACCGGATAACTTTTGAAATGGTTTCCGCTTCTGCCGGTTGAGGGCCCTGCTGCTGGGCGTTAACTGATATGGCTCCGGCCGCGGCTATCATCAGGGCAAAAACTTTTTTCATTGTGTAATTGTTTATTAGTGTGCTAAATTAAAAATTATTTATTAAGTGCTTATAGGGAAACTTTAAGACTTTCCTAATTTGGCCTGTTAGGCTGTATTAGAAAGCAAAAGTTTAATGAAAATAGAAAAATTGTTAGTGTTAGCAGGGGTTAAAACAATGCATTTGCATTTTATTCGGGGCAGCCGGCATACATTTTGGCCATGCGCTTTATACAACCAACCTGTTTTAATAAACTATTTGTTATGCGGGCTGGTGTTGTTTGATTGATAATAAGGGTAAGGATAATGATTGGTTTCAACGCCTATGCTGCCTGAGATAGAAAATGTTTTGGCATCGTTCACATACATCAATCCCACTTCAGCCCTTGAATATAACCCGAGGTTGTTTTGATTGAACGAATACTTATTTTGTATGCCTTTTATATTGCTGTTAAGAAAAGACTGGTTAAAATTAATATAAGCCGGCGCTGCGCTAACGCCGGCAAAAGCATAGAAATTATCGTTGATCCTGCGGTTTAACTGCAGGCCTATGGGCGCCGCTATAATTGTTGCATTGCCGCCTTTAAAAAAGCTAAAGCTGGTTGAAATGCCGCCATATTTTGTAACAAACCATTTCTTATTATTGAAACTGCTGTCGTTAACATGAATCCTACGGTTAAATACCGGGCTTTGCGTGAAGCCGTTATAACCCATAGAGGGAATAAATTGTGCCCTTAATGTTGTTGAAGCAATTGATACAGCCAGTATGAGAATGAAGCGCATAATTTATTTTAAGCCTTGTAAAAATAAGCGAAGTTGCAATAGCCTTATGCCAATAAATATATAACAACCTTCTTTTTTTACAATTTTTTCTCAAACAGGATTTGTTGCTTCATAAACGGAAGCGCATTTTTGATAATGCGCTTTATTATTTTTTCCTGTGTGCTTGTTATCCTGCTTGCGGCATGCAATAAACCGCAGTCTTTCGAATACCGGGGCCTGCAAAATTTAAAGGTTGACAGCATTGGGCTCGTCAGCAGTAAGATAAGTCTCGAATTGGTTTATTTCAATCCCAATAACTTTGGGGTTGACCTGCGCAACGTAAATTGTGATATTTACGTCAATCATAATTATCTTGGCAGGTATGTTTTGGATACGCTGATGCATATTGCCAGGCGCAGCGAATTTATTATTCCATCATCTGTGAACATTGATATGAAAAACGTTTTCAGGAATGCCTTGGGAACTTTTCTTTCAAAGGAAGCGCTGGTTGAAATAAAAGGCTCAACGAGGGTGGGCAAAAGTGGTATCTTTATTACGGTGCCATTCAATTATGCTGCCATGGAAAAATTCAGCATGTTTTAAATTGAAGTAGTCAAAACTTAATCTGACAATTCTTAATTTTATAACAATAAAAGTCAGAGTAAGATGACTGTAGGTATGTCCAATCTTCTTGTGCCGCCCTGTGGCTTGGGTATTTCTACTTTGCGCACTGGTTGCACACGGTAATTGCCTTCTAAAATATCCTTCCTTAACGTTTGCCAGTTGGCATTGAGGTAGTCGCGAAGATTATCGGTCTGCATACCATCAATGCCACCGGCTCCCTTGTTGGCAATACCTGCTTAAAGGCTTTTTGTACATTCCGGATGTCTAATATTTCTTTCCACTCATGTAACCTCTGTATTTATATACTTACATTCTGTGCAGTGTAGGACTTTTGTTTGCTATGCAACATTATCCATGTAAACTGCCTTATATGCAGTTCCCCTGCCCGTCCGGTCAGGCGGGTGTTCGCAGGCTCAAGTGTTTGCCGCCAGATTCCTCCTCGCAGTGGGCACCCTTGCTCTTGGCTAATGATACGCTGCTGCAACGCTCATTCGGGACTTACACCCTATAGATAATAAACATGCCTGACGTACATAAAAAGGCATGGAATGGCGCTTCCATGCCTTTTGCAGCAAAAAAAATTTCGCTTTATTTTGCCGTTGCTTTTATGTCCAGCGCAAGCTCAAAATCTTTGCTGATCAACCAATCTGAAGGATCTCCTTTTGCACCATATTTCAGTCCCCATGAAGTTCTGTCAACTATAAACTTTGCAGCAATATCAACATTTGCATCGCTTATAGTTATCCTTGCAGGAAAAGTTATATTAACGGTACTGTCTTTTACGGTGAGGTTGCCGCTAACGAGGTTAGTAGCGCCGTCTGCAAGGCTTTTAACCTTTGAGGAATCGTAAGGAGTTACGCCTGTAACTACAAACTTTACGGTTGGATATTTTGATGCGTCAAAAAAATCCGGGCTTTTTAAATGAGCCTGAAGATCGGTGGCTTTTTTGTCTTTCTCGGTAACAGAAGCCGGATCAACCCATAAACTGTTTACATCAACAGTAAAGGTTCCACCTGTTACCGTACCATTTTCAACCGAAACATTTCCGTCGGAAATTTTAAGCGTGCCGTATCTGGGCGCAAAACCGCCTTTGTGTGTTGCATGCCAGTTAATTACACTGGCCGCTGTGTCGGCAGTATATGCTTTGCCGGTTGCTGCTGCGGCTTCCTGTTCGGATGTTGTTGAAGCTTTGTCAGAAGTGCCTGTGCATGCAGTGAACGTAATTAATGCTGCTGAAAAAATAAAAGCTAATTGTTTAGTCTTACTCATTGGTATTCGTTTTTTAATTAATGTGTAAAATTAAATGTTTATACATGCATTTTTAATATTTATACATATTTTTTTATTTATTGAAAATAATAATCTGATTTACAACTTATATTGTATAATAAAAATTGTAACCGGCAAATGAAAAGTGTTTATACATGCAATGTGCATGTTGACCAGATAGAAATAAGTGAATGCTGCTTGTTTCCCATTTATGCAGGCATTGCGATTAATAGCGTACTTCACGAATAATATAAAGCAATCAGTTTATGAGCCTTCTGTTTCCACAGTGAGGCTTTTTTATTTATTATTGTGCTGGTTTTAAAAATTGTTTTGCTTGCTTTATAATCTTTTAAGCTTGTTATATGCATAAAAATTTTTTTTTATTCAAGCAATTGCCTGCGTTTGGCGCCTGTGTTTTTTCTTTTTGTATAAAAACCACGGCGCAGCCAAGCATTCATGATGTGGTGGGCGCTTCTGTATATAAACTGGTTTGGGCGGATGAGTTTAATGGTGCTGCTATTGACACTTCTGCCTGGAATTTTGAAACCGGCGGCCACGGCTGGGGCAATCATGAACAGGAATATTATCAGCCTGATAATGCTTCCATTGAAGATGGCAACCTTGTTATTACCGCAAAGAAGCAACCCGTTGGTTCCAATGCATACACTTCATCCCGCATGACAACCGAAGGCAAAAAAGAATTTTTATATGGAAGAATAGAAGCCCGCATCAAAATGCCGGTGGGACAGGGATTCTGGCCTGCATTCTGGATGCTGGGCGCGAATATAAGGTCGGTTAACTGGCCTGCGAGCGGTGAAATAGATATTATGGAGCATATAAATGCCGACAGCTTAATTTATGGAACCCTGCACTGGGATGATAACGGCCATGTTTTTAAAGGTGATACGCTTGCTTCAACACCTTCACAATACCATGTGTACAGTATTGAATGGGATGTTACTTCAATAAAATGGTTTGTTGATGATATACAATATTATAAAGCAGATATTACGGGCAGCGCCAAAACCGAATTTCATAAACCTTTTTACATATTATTGAATTTTGCCGTTGGCGGCGACTGGCCCGGCCAAAAGGTTGATGAAAGCCTGCTGCCTGCAAAAATGTACATAGATTATGTGCGGGTTTACGGACAGCCATAATTGAAATGGCGCGAGCCTGTTATTATCTCCGTAAAAGCCTGCCGGCTTCATACCTGTATCTTTTTCATTATCTGCGGGCACAAACACATTGCCCCGGTTTCAATTTATTCTTTCAATTTTGCAGCATGCAAAAAACCGGTGTGGGTATAAGGGTGCTGAATTTTTTGGTTGACACCCTGCTGATATTTGGAATTACCTATGGCGCAAGCGCCTGGTGGGATTTTCATGTTATGTACTGGAGTTACCCGCCGGCACAATTTTATACCTTATTCTTTATGGTATTGTTTATTTACTATACAATTTTTGAAGCCCTCTTTAAACGTTCGCCGGGCAAATGGCTAAGCAAAAGCAAGGTGGTAAATAAGAATGGAGGAAAACCTGCTTTCTGGCAAATTCTTGTAAGAAGCCTGGTGCGCCTTACCATCATAGATTGTTTTTTCATACCTTTCTTTGACGGGCCATTGCACGATTACCTCAGCCAAACCGCCGTAACAGAAGCCTGATCATGTATAGAACTCCATAGAATTAAGCATAAGGCTGGCATAGTATGTTTAACAAACCATAGTATTTTCATCTCTGGTAAAATTCTTTGTGCGCCTTTTTCATCAACTATATAAAAGCTATAATTCCTGTATGGTTTGTTTTAAAAGTGTAAACAACTTCATCATCAAAAAGCTATTTTTGCGCAAATCAAAAAAAATAAGAAGATGCCTGAAAAAATTAAGGTGGCCAATCCTGTAGTAGAATTGGATGGCGATGAAATGACACGCATTATATGGAAATTCATTAAAGACAAACTGATTCTTCCTTATATTGATGTGGATATTAAATATTATGACCTCGGTGTTGAATACCGCGATGAAACCAATGACCAGGTTACGATTGATGCAGCCAACGCTATTAAACAATATGGCGTAGGCATTAAATGCGCCACCATTACGCCGGACGAAGCCCGCGTAAAAGAATTCAACCTGAAGCAAATGTGGAAAAGCCCTAACGGCACTATTCGTAATATACTGGACGGCACGGTTTTTCGCGAGCCCATCGTTTGCACAAATGTTCCCCGTTTGGTACCAAACTGGACGGCGCCTATCTGCATTGGCCGCCATGCTTTTGGCGATCAATACCGTGCCACTGATTTTGTTACCAAGGGCAAAGGCAAGCTTACCATTAAGTTTGAAGGCGAAGATGGCAGCATAGCGGAATATGAAGTATATAATTTTAAAGGCAGCGGCGTTGCGCTGGCTATGTACAATACGGATGAAAGCATCCGCGGTTTTGCCCGGGCCTGCTTTAACCAGGCTATTATGAAAAAATGGCCTTTATATCTTTCCACAAAAAATACCATTCTTAAAAAATACGATGGCAGGTTTAAGGATATCTTCCAGGAAATTTACGAGAATGAGTTTAAATCGAAAATGGATGAACTGGGCATTACTTATGAGCACCGCCTGATTGACGACATGGTTGCCAGCGCTTTAAAATGGCATGGTGAATTTGTTTGGGCCTGTAAAAACTACGATGGCGATGTGCAGAGCGATACCGTTGCCCAGGGATTTGGCAGCTTAGGTTTAATGACTTCTACATTGGTTACGCCCGATGGCAAAACCATGGAGGCGGAAGCAGCGCACGGTACCGTTACACGCCACTACCGCGAGCACCAGAAGGGGAGGCCTACTTCCACCAACCCGATAGCTTCTATTTTTGCCTGGACACGCGGTTTGGAATTTCGCGGCAAACTGGATGGCAACCAGGCATTGATTGATTTTTGCCAGGCTCTGGAGCAGGTTTGTATTGAAACCGTAGAAAGCGGTAAAATGACAAAAGACCTGGCCATTACCATTAAACCAAAAGTGGAGCATGGCACAGATTATTTATATACGGAAGAATTTTTGGAAGCGCTTGACCAGAACCTGAAAAAGAAACTGGGCCAGTAATCCAATCGCTTTAAAATAAGTCAAGCCTTCTTCAGTTTTTTTGAAGAAGGCTTATGTTTTTATAGTTGTTAGTTCAATAGTGCAAGGCTCTTGAGCGCTTGTGGCTCGCAGCCCGCAGCTTCCTAAATAGGACAACATGAACTGGATCATTCTCATTATTGCAGGATTATTTGAGGCCGGCTTTGCGTTTTGTTTGGGCAAAGCAAAACAGGCTGCCGGTACAGCGGTTTATTTATGGTATGGAGGATTTTTAATTGCCCTTGCCATCAGCATGTTTCTGCTGGTAAAAGCCACGCAAACCCTGCCTATTGGAACATCATACGCGGTTTGGACGGGCATTGGCGCTGTTGTAACAGCATTGCTTGGCATTATTGTGTTTAAAGAGCCGGCAGAATTTTGGCGCCTGTTTTTTATAGTTAACGTGAGTTCGGGATAAGCTTAGATTGTTATTTCGACCTCATCCCACCCCTTTTATTTCGTGCATATATATTTTTTAATTGCCTCAATGAATGCTTTGCATTTCCAAAGGAGAAGGGCAGGAAAAAAACATGATTTTTTGCATGTTTTATGAGTTTTAGGGTGTCGGAAGTCCTC
Organism: Parafilimonas sp.; assembly: GCF_047606085.1. Lineage (GTDB taxonomy): Bacteria > Bacteroidota > Bacteroidia > Chitinophagales > Chitinophagaceae > Parafilimonas. The sequence goes on along the minus strand of NZ_JASGEX010000190.1, from coordinate 29,842 downwards.
TCCTTTGGAGAACCTGTCCCGGCCATTCGGGAGGATTTAGGTGAGGTCTGTCTGCAAGCTTTAAACATATCGCTTATCCCGAACCCACGTTAGTTACGTTAATTGGTTCTGTTGTTGGGTTGAAGTGGGTTTCGCATTGAGGTGCGCCCATGCATGTTCCCAGGCTTATTCTAACCCTTAATCTCCTCCGCCTGCTTCATTACTTTCGCCACAATGGTTTCTGTCGAATGAGTTAATTCAAGTTTTTTAGGGTTTGGGTGCTGCAGCCAGTTTATAATGGTTGCTGTAAAATTTTCCTTTACATCATCTATCACCGTAACATCAAAATCCTTTAAAGCAGCCGCATTACATTTCTGCTCATACTGCCCTTTTATGGGAATGCATAATAATTTTTTGCCGAGATAAAGTATCTCGGCTGGTGTTTCAAAACCGGCGCCTGTAATTACGCCATTGCAGTTAATAACACTTTCGTTGAATGTTGCATTGTTTACCGGCAGTATGGTTATATTTTTTTGGCTTGATGGCCTGATGGCTGTTTTGGAAAAAAGCCGGAACGGTACGTCTGTAATGCGCTCAAAATGTTTTATTAACAGTTCATCATTGTATTGAGGCAGATAAATTGTAATATGGCCCTCCTCAACCGGCACCGCTTCGAGAATAGCTTGTTTAATAACAGGGTTGAAAATAAAATTATCATATTGTTTAAAATGCAGGCCTGTATAAACAGTTGAGGGTGCATAATATTTCAATATCCATTCACCCGCAATATTTTTGGTTCCGGGCCTTGGTGCCTTTACCGATTGAAAGCTTGCCTGGTGGCCAAATCCTATGCAGGGAATTTTTTTTATCCGGCAGCTTAAAGCGGCAATGCTTTCAAAATCTACCAGCACGCAATCATATTTTTCAACAGGCAGGTCTTTAGCTTCTTTCCATACCCGCCTGGCGTTGAATTCCTTCATTATTTTCAGGTAATCAAGGCTGCCGCTTTGTGTATAATACAGGCTTACGCCCCTGCTTTTATAGCGAACGGGCAAACCGGTTTGAAGGCTGCTGTTGTTACCGCTTAAAAAAATGTCAACCGTTCCGTATTGCTGCAAATAAGGAAGTAATTCCATCGCCCTGGCTATATGCCCGTTGCCTGTGGCCTGTACTGCATAAAAAATTTTCACCTTGCCTGTTATCCCGTTTTTTTCCTGGGGGTTTTGCGGGCCTGAAAATTAAGCGAATTAATGAACATGGTTACTTCATTGCTTATTACGTTCAGTTCAGGTATTTTCTGTATTTCGGGCTGAAAATTCCGTGCGGCATAATCCTTCGGATCATATTGATAAATTTCCCATTCGTTTTTATTAAACTCTAATGAAGTTAAATTTTCAATCCAATCGCCACTATTTAAATATGTAACTTTTCCTGATTTATTTTCAATTATTTTATGCTGGGGTTGATGAATATGCCCGCAAATAACATAATCATACTTTTTCTCTATGGCTAATTCAGCTGCGGTTTGCTCAAAATTCGATATCCATTTCACCGCTTCTTTTACACTGTTTTTTACTTTTTTGCTGAAACTCATTTTCTCCCGCCCGACTAAAATAAGCAGCCAGTTTATGAAACTGTTAAGCAATATCAGCAGATCGTACCCTTTTCCCCCAAGTTTGGCCAGCAGTTTAGCGCTGCCTTTTGTGGTTGCATCAAAAACATCGCCATGGAATATCCAGGTTTTTTTACCATTTATTTCAAGTAATAATTTATCAGTTAGTGAAAAATTGCCCATGTTCAGTGGGCTCCATCGCCGCAGTACTTCATCGTGGTTCCCGGTAATATATATAACCTGTGTGCCTTTTGAAAGCAGCGAAAAAATTTCCCTGATAACCTGCATGTGGGAAGGTGGAAAGTAATGCCTGGAAAACTGCCAGCAATCTATAATATCGCCATTCAATATTAATATTCTTGGCTGAATGCTTCGTAAATAGTTCACGGCTTCCCGTGCATGGCAGCCGTAAGTGCCTAAGTGCAGATCGCTTAAAACAGCGATTTCAAGTTGTCGCTTTTGCATTATAAGGGGTTTAGCAAAATTTGAAATTATCTGTTACCTGAATGTGATGAAAAGATGAAGGAATTGTGTTCTTTTTTTTAACATTTAGTAAATATTGCATGCGTAATTAATTATATGTAAAATAATATTTATTTATTTATTAATATTATCAAAATTTTATCCAAACAGTACATAATTTTTACATTCCTACAACAATTACATTTGCCGCAAAAACTTATACCAATATGGACTTAAAGAGAATTTTACAAATCTTAATGGTTATGGCTTTGCCGGTTTTTACAAATGCACAGGTAACTACTGGTAGCATTGTTGGTACGGTAAAATCTCAAAGCGGAGAAAATTTGCAAGGCGCCACAATAGTGGCTGTTCATGTACCCACGGGTTCTAAATATTCATCAAGTGCCAACAACGCCGGCCAATACACTTTACCTAACCTGCGGGTTGGCGGGCCTTACACACTTACTATTAGTTATACGGGATTTAAAAATGAAACTTTTACCGATTTACAGGTTGCCCTGGGAAATCCCCAGGTAATTGATGTAGTTCTTAAAACCGCTGATAAGAACCTTGAAGAAGTGGTGGTAACAACTGCTGCCCGGGGAAGTATATTAAGCGCCCAAAGAAACGGAACATCCACTACGGTTAATCTCAGGGATATTCAAAATACGCCAACCGTTAACAGGAGCGTTCAGGATTTTGTTCGTTTAATGCCCCAGGTAAAAGTAGGAAATGCCTCTGCCGACGGCGCCTCTACCGGTATATCTTTTGGCGGCCAAAACAACCGGTACAACCAGTTTACTATTGATGGCGCCAATGCTACAGATGGTTTTGGATTGGGCTCTACCGGTACTAACGGCGGCCAGGCCAATGTAAACCCCATTTCTATGGAAGCCATCCAGGAACTGCAAATTGTAATGTCTCCCTATGATGTTACGCAGGGTGGTTTTACCGGGGGCGGTATAAATGCAGTAACAAAGAGCGGTAGCAATCAGTTTCACGGCGCTGTTTACGGGCAATTTCAAAACCAGGGCCTGGTAGGGAAAAATCCTGCTTATAACAGTGATATTACCAGATCGAAACTGGACGAGTTTAAGAATACCACTTACGGTGCGAGTTTTAGCGGGGCCCTCGTTAAAGATAAATTGTTCTTTTATATAAATGCCGAGCAATATAAGAGAACAACGCCTTTATCATACGATCCCACCGTATCCGGTTCGGGATCCAGCGTATCTGCCACCACCCTGGAATCATTGAGGCAATACTTAATATCCACTTACGACTATGACCCGGGCACGTATGGCGCTATCAACAAAGAAAATCAATCCAAATCCTTATTTGCAAGATTAGACTGGAACATCAATGATAAAAACAAGCTGGCATTCCGTTTTAATCATGTGGACGGATACAATGATGTCATAAGCAGAACTGCAACAAGCGCGATATACTCTAAGTCTGGCTACAGATTTAATGACAAAAACAACTCATTTGTGCTGGAACTGAACTCTAATTTTTCTCCGGGCACTTCTAATACATTAAGGTTAACCTACACTTCAATCAGGGATAACAGGCTGGCGATGAGCGACTTTCCTTCCCTCACTATCTATGATTACAATACAGATGAGGACGCTGCCATTACCTATAATATCGGAGGCGAATATTCATCTATTGTAAATGCACTGAACCAGGATGTATTTACCCTTACCGACAATTTAAACCTGTACAGGGGAAAGCACACCTTTACTTTTGGCACAGACAACCAGTTTTATAATAGCAAGAACTGGTTTCTTCAAAACTATTATGGATCTTATTACTACGGAACTTACGGAGCATCCGGCGGTATAGCAGATTTTGAAGCTAATACTAACCTGCAATCCTATTACGTAGGATATTCAAACAGTTCTAAAGCTGATGATAAGGCGCCTGCCTCATTGCACGCCGCACAGTTTGGCATCTATGGCCAGGATGTAGTTAATTTAACGGCCAGGTTTAAATTAACGTATGGCCTGAGAATTGATATGCCGGTGTTCTTTAACAAGCCGGATGCAAATGACGACTTTAATGAAGCGTTTGCTTCGTATGGGGTAGCCACCAACCAAATGCCCAAAACAACACCCCTGTTCTCGCCAAGAGCAGGCTTTAACTGGGATATTAACGGCGACCGCCAAACCCAGCTACGCGGCGGCGCGGGATTATTTACAGGCCGCATTCCTTTTGTTTGGATATCTAACCAGATATCTAATACAGGAGTTGCCACATCAAGCGCCAGCTACTCCACCGCATCGGCTGTATCAGCAGCAGGCATCACCTTTAACTACGATCCAAGCGATGCGCACAGAGGCGCTTATATACCTACTTCAACAACCTCATCTGCTCCTGTAATTAATGTTATTGACAAAAACTTCAAATTCCCGCAGGTGTTCCGCGCCAATTTGGCTTTGGACAAAAACCTTAATTTCTGGGGGCTGATAGGAACCATTGAAGCTGTTTATACAAAAACACTGCATAACGCAGATTACTATAACCTGAACCTTGCAGAAGGCGGCAACTCCACTACCGTACTGGGCGCTTCTACCCGCCCATACTACAGCGCGTATAATAATACCTCTTATGGAAACGTATTATTGCTAAGAAATACCAGCAAGGGTTATAGCTACAGCTTTACCGCGCAGCTGCAAAAACAGTATGCCAGCGGATGGAGAGGATCAATTGCCTATTCTTTAGGGCACAGCAAGTCATTAAATGATTTAACGTCCTCCGTTGCACAATCTAACTGGAGGTCGCCTTTAAACATAAACGGGTTAAACGCACCAGATCTTGCTACTTCTAACTTTGATATGGGCTCAAGGATCATTGGCCAGATATCCAAAGAAATAAAATATGCCAACAATCATTTATCAACAACGTTCAACTTAATCTATACAGGCCAGTCCGGCCAGGTATTTTCGTATGTTTATGGCGGCTATGCATTGGGCTCCAGGGATTATACCGGCACTACTTTAGTATATATTCCTTCAACAAAAGAGGAAGCCAATTTTGTTGATATTAGCGATGGTGCAACAGCATCTGAACAATGGGAAAACTTTCAGTCTTTCCTGAATGATAACCCATCGTTGAAAGATTATGTTGGCAAGAACACAAAAAGAAATGCCTTCAGGCTACCCTGGGAAAACCATTTTGATTTTAGAATTTCTCAAAATTTTATGTTCAAGGAACATAAAATCGAACTATTCTACAGCATTCTGAATGTAGGGAATCTGTTAAATAAAGATTGGGGCTGGAGCTATGGCGCCGGCGACGGCTTCTATACTTTGTCTAAATCTCTATTCAGTGTAGTAAGCTCAGGCACCCAAACAGCTGATGGCGTTTCTGCTACAGTATCAGCAGCCAAGCCTGGCTTTACCTTTTCACAAGGCAGCATGACAGAAATAAATGGTAAATACAGGCCTTATTCAGTTTCTGATTTTACTTCCAGGTGGAGCTCCCTTTTGGGTATCAGGTATTCTTTCTAACTGGCCTGGATTAGTAATTAAAACCAGATAAACAACTGTAAGATACCTCAGCTTTAATGCAGGGAAAGATTTGTGCACTTATAAAAATTCACACTATTCATATATCTTTTCCTGGAAAAGAGAAGCCTTACCCATAGGCTTTTCTTTATTTAATTATACGCTGCAAGATGTAAAAAAGTGATTTTGTGTTGTTCGGTTTTAGCTACCCCTCTCCTTTGGAGAACTTGTCCCGGCCATTCGGGAGGGGTTAGGGGTGAGGTCTGACAAAGAAATATTATTCACTAATTTATCCCTTGCGCACTATAACCTGGGCCGGCATAACAATTTAATTAGCCCAATGCTTAGCTTAGCATTGGGATGAATAAGCTGGTTAATAGAACGTGTTTTTAATCCCTGTCCTGAAGGCCTGGGTTATTCCAGCTCACGTTAATTATTAATTTAACAACTGTTTCGATGAGATATTTTCATGAAATCCAAAAAACCATGCAGCTTAATTCTTAATCAGCAATCTTCTGTTACCAGATTATGATATGAAATAATTACACACCTATAATTTTTTATCACACCATTTACAATTATCTAAAATTTCATTTCCCATGCAAGTAAAAAAACTACTACTGCTTCTTTTTATGTTCGTGTTCCTGTTCTTTTGCGGGAATGCCCAGGAAACAACTTCTCAAATGCTTGGTACCGTAACAGATGGAACCAACGGCCTCGCCGGCGCTACGGTTATTGCCGTGCATGTTCCTTCGGGAACCAGGTACACTACCACTACCCGTAAGGACGGGCGTTTTAATATTTCCGGCATGCGTGTAGGCGGCCCTTATATGCTAACGGTTACTTTCGTTGGCTATAAGCAACAGCAGCAGGATAATATTATGCTTAACCTCGGCCAGGACTACACCGCAGATTTTAAACTGGTGGCTGAAGCAGCACAGCTTACCGAAGTTACGGTAACTGCTACCGGCCAGAACAAAGTGCTCAATAACAGCCGTACCGGTGCACAGGAAATTATAAGCAGGAGCCAGATAGAAAGATTGCCTACTATTAACCGGTCTCTCCAGGATTTTACAAAACTGGAATCATCAGCCAATGGTTTAAGTTTTGGCGGCGCTTATTCCGGTTTTAATAATATGACCGTGAATGGCGCAGACTTTAATAACTCCTTTGGCCTGTCAAGCACATTGGGCGGGCAGGCAAGCGCTCAACCTATTTCGCTGGATGCCATTGACCAGATACAGGTGAACCTGTCGCCCTATGATGTGAGGCAGGGCGGTTTTACCGGCGCAGGTGTAAACTCGGTTACCAGGAGTGGTACCAACCAATTTAAAGGCAGTGTTTATACCTATTTAAAAGGCCCCGGAACGCAAGGTTACCGCGTTGGTACAACAACGCTCACCAGGCAGCCTTTTAACTTTAACCTGTCGGGCGCAAGCATTGGCGGCCCTATCATTAAAAATAAGTTGTTCTTCTTTATAAACGGCGAACAGAGCCTGCAGAGCGCACCAGCCACCAGCATTGTTGCTTCAACCGCCTCTAACCCCGCAGTTGCGGGCAGCGTTTCTGTGGCTAATGCAGATACGCTAACCATGCTTTCAGATTACCTGAAGAGCACATATAATTATGACCCTGGCCCTTTCGAGAATTACGCGTTCAAAACAAACAGCTATAAAATAAATGCACGTATTGACTGGAACATTAATTCAGCCAATACTTTTTCTTTCATGTATAATTACCTGAAATCTTATGCCGACCAGTTTGCAAGCACCAGCAGGCCGGGCTCAGGCCAAATTACGGGCGGGCAGCCAGGAACGTATGCCATGCCTTATTACGGCAGCGGTTACAGGATCAATAATAACCTGAATATTTATATTGCGGAATTGAATACGCGTTTTAGCAACAAAGCTTCTAACAAATTGCAAATTGGTTACACACAGGAAAGAGATTTCCGCGCTCCGCAAACATCAGGCACTTTTCCATTGGTAGATATTCTCTATAACAGCAATATCTACACCACCTTCGGTTATGAAATGTACACGTATAATAACCAGCTTAACATGGATTCTTACCAGTTAACAGATATTTTTACCCTGTACAAGGGCGGCCATGAAATAACAATAGGTACGCAAAACAGTTATAAAAAATACACCAATGCTTTTGCCCCGGGTTATGAAGGTGTTTACCAGTTTAACAGCCTGAGCGATTTCATGAACGGCGGCACAGCAAAAACCTATTACCAGGCTTATTCCACATTAGCGAATGGCGCATTTCCCTGGGCTAATGCAGGCGCTCTTAATCTGAGCTTGTTCGCTCAGGATAAATGGCGTGCCTCCAACAGGTTTACTTTGGTGTATGGTGTCAGGGTTGATTATACTTCTTACGATAGTAAATTTACGGATAACCCCAATTTTGATGTGCTGCCATTTAAAAACGGAGCAACGTATAATGTGGGCACTGCGCCTAACGGCTTCCTCGTTGTATCTCCGCGCGTGGGCTTTAACTGGGATATTAAAGGCGATAAAAGCTGGCAGCTGCGTGGCGGCGCCGGCGTATTTGAAGGCGCCCCGCCATTTGTTTGGATAGAAAACCAGGCCGCTAATAATGGCGTAATGTTTGGCTCGTTTACAGCAAGCAGTTTCCCCTTCTTTGCAGACCCAACAGAAGCGCTTGATTACTACTTAACGCAGAATAGCATTTCTCAAACAGAAACACCGAAATCTTATTCTGTAAACGTAATTGATAAAGGTTATAAATACCCCACCAAGCTTAAAACCAATATTGCATTAGATAAAAAGTTTGCCGATAACTGGATTGCAACGGTGGAATTTGCTTACACCAAAGATATTAATGCAACCTATATGTCAAACGTTAACCTTAACGAAGAAAACGGGTTTGCATTAACCGGCGCTGACAACAGAACGAGATATCTTAATACCAGTTTCACTTCTACCGAATATACAACGGTAAGCAACAAATATTATTCTACCGGCACTGACCTGGAACATCCGAATATTGGCAATGCCATCCTGCTGGCCAATACGCATAAAGGCTGGTCTTATACCGCTACCGCCAGGATTCAGAAGTCTTTCAAAAACCTTTCTGCAAGTTTGGCTTATACATACCAGGATGCCAGAACCGCTATGGAAGGCGGCAGCACGGCAAGCTCTTTATGGTCTGCCCGCCCTGTAGCCAATACAGATCCCAATGCGGCTACCCTGGCTCGCCCAAGCTGGTATTTGCCGCAACGCGTGGTAGGCTTCCTCAGCTATCGTTTTGAATATGCCAGCCATTGGGCCACATCAGTGGGCGTATATTATGAAGCAGCCCCCGCAGGCGCCACTTCTTATGTGTATAACGGCGATCTGAACGGAGATGGCAATTCCAGCAACGATTTAATATATATACCAAAGAATGAGTCTGACATTACACTTGTAGCTTCCGGCGCAGGCGGCACCGGTACAACCACCACCACTGATACAAGAACGGCTGATCAAATATGGACACAGTTAAGCAATTTCATTAACCAGGACAGTTATTTGTCTGCTCACCGCGGCGAATATGCAAAGGCCAATTCTGTGATATTGCCCTGGTTTAAACAAATGAACCTGAATGTAACACAGGATATTTATTTCTATACCAAAAACCATGATGGCAAAGACAGGCATACGTTGCGTTTAAGCGCAGACATCATTAACGTGGGTAACCTGCTGAACAAAAACTGGGGCCTTCTTAAAACAACGGCTGCTACCAACTTCCTGAAATATGAGGGTCTTGGCTCGGATGGCACAACACCGGCATTTTCTTTTTCTTATGCTGATGCTACCAACCAGGTGCCTTATGTTAACAGCTTTAATTACAGCACGGCTATTGCTTCACGCTGGCAGATGCAGTTTGGCATAAGGTATTTGTTTAACTGAGACTTCCTGGATCATAAAAAGACAGACCGGCCTCATTACGGGCCGGTCTTTTTTTACCCGTTTGGAACACCGGTAAAGGGCCTCCTTTGTTCAATGCCGAAACATGATGCATAAAGTTTGCTGCAGGCGCCAGGCTAAAATTCGCACAGAAAGCCGGGAGAGCAATGAAGCGCCTCTGTTGGCTCTATGACCTCCGTGCGAAAAAAAATCAAACAGCTTCTGATAAAAACACAAAACTGATATCATTAACAAGTAAGGCGAGCGCAAAAAATTCTCTAAACAAATAATTGTTTAGCGCTATTTTTAGCGCATACAATTTCTTCAAACGAAACCGGGCATGATCATTTCTCTGACACCAGGGGATGTACATAGCCAGGTTCATGAGATCACTAAAAAATCAAACATTTACGAATGAAAAAAACAGTTTTATTCATCACCTTCTTTTTTACGGGCCTTGTTGTTTTTGCGCAAACGGATGCTGACATTGCCATCGTGCCGCAACCGGTAAAGGTTGCAAGAGCAGCAGGCTATTTTACACTGCCAAAAAATATAACCATCAGCATTGCCAAAACAACAACGCTTAAACAGGCTGCTGCGCAATTGCAGGAAAGGTTTTCTATTCCTACAGGCTACAAGGTTTCGTTTACAGAAAACGCAGCCACGGCCATTATTAAGCTTGAGCTGAATAAAACAGAAGATAAGCTGCTTGACAGCGAAGGTTACCAGCTTTCTGTTAAGCCTGCATCCATCCTCATTAAGGCCAATAAACCGGCCGGTCTTTTTTATGGTGTGCAAACATTGCTGCAATTGTTTCCGGCGGAAATTGAAGACAGTGTTTTGGTGAGCAGGGCTGAGTGGAAGGCGCCCTGTGTTGAAATAACAGATCATCCGCGCTTTGGATGGCGGGGCCTGATGCTCGATGTATCGCGCCACTTCTTTACCAAAGAGGAAGTGAAGGCTTACATTGACCAGATGGCTAAATATAAATTCAACCTGCTGCACTGGCATTTAACCGATGATGAAGGCTGGCGCATTGAAATTAAAAGCCTGCCTAAACTAACGGAAGTGGGTGCCTGGAGCGCTAATCGGGTGGGGCTGTTTGGCACATTTGCACCGCCATCTCCCGGCGAGCCAAGAACCAATGGCGGCTTCTATACACAGGATGATATCAAAGAAATTGTTCAGTATGCAAAGGAAAGGTTTGTAAATATTTTACCCGAAGTTGATGTGCCCGGCCACAGCATGGCAGCCATAGCAGCTTATCCTGAACTTTCCTGTTCCGGCGGCGTAAAAAATATCGGCGTTACATCGGGCGAGCCTATTAAAGACTGGGACACCCATTCGGCCATATATGATGATAACCTTTGCCCGGCCAATGAAAATGTATATGCGTTTCTTGATAAGGTAGTAGGAGAAATTGCACAGTTATTTCCATTTGAATACATGCACATGGGCGGCGATGAAACCTTTAAAACCTTCTGGGAAAGCAGCGATGCCATAAAAGCTTTGATGCAGAAAGAAAATTTGAAAACGATGGAAGAAGTGCAGAGCTATTTCAGCAAGAGGCTTGAAAAAATCGTTGAATCGAAAGGCAAAAGATTTATGGGCTGGGATGAAATACTGGAAGGCGGCCTTGCGCCCAACGCGGCTGTAATGAGCTGGCGCGGTGCGCATGATGGCAATGCACCTTTAAACGGAGAACCTGTGCCCAATGGCGGCGTGGCCGCCGCAAAACTGGGCCATAATGTAGTGATGAGCCCCACAGAATTTGTATATCTTGATTACATGCAAAGCGACCTCATTATGGAGCCGCATGTGTACGCCTCTTTGCGCTTAAGCAAAGTGTACAGCTTCGATCCCATGCCGGCCGGCTTATCTGCTGGCGAACAACAATATGTGCTTGGCGCACAGGCTAATTTATGGACGGAGCAGATATACAATTACCGCCAGGTAGAATACATGACCTGGCCCCGTGCATTTGCGGTGGCGGAAGATACCTGGTCGCCAAATGAAGGCAAGAACTGGGATGATTTTGTGCGCCGCGTAGAAGCGCAGTTCAGGCGCTTTAATGTAGCGGAAGTGAAATACGCGCCCAGCATGTACGATCCTGATTTTATTGTAAACAAAACCGGCGACAGCAGCTTTACGGTTGCACTAAAAAATGAAGTGAACGGTTTGGATATATATTACAGCTTCGACAATTCTTATCCTGACAGGTTTTATCCAAAATACACGCAGCCATTAACCATTCCAAAAGAAGCAACACAATTAAAAGTGATCACGTACAGGGGCATGCAGCCTGTTGGCAGGATGATATCCATGCCGGTAAGCGAGCTGGCAGTGAGAGCCGGAGTGAAAAAGCCTTACTGGATTCAATAGCATGTATTCCGGCCGGCCCGCATAGCGGGCCGGCCGGAATACATTAAAACCTGAACGCACGTTAAAACCTGGAAAACATTTCCATAAATTCCTGTTTCCTGCTCCTGGAAATATGAATGGTGGCATCGTTATCCATTATGAGATGGCCGCCGTCAATGCGCACAAATTTTTTAATGCGGTTTAAGTTAATAAGATAGGAACTGTGCACCCGGTAAAAATCATCTCCGCTTAAAGCTTCATCTATATCCCGCAATGTTTTGGACACCAGTATTTTTTTTCCGCCGGCAAGCACCACACTGGTATAATTGCTTTCTGCTTCACAATATATTATTTCAGAAATGGGCACGAATGTCAATCCATCGCCTGTGGTAAGCGCAATCCGTTGCGGGGTTGTTTTTACCGGCTGTTTTATTTGCTGCAGCAGCAGTTGAAACTGTTCTTTTGTAGGCACAGACGATTTTTCTTCTATGCGCTGAATGGTTTGCTTAAGATCGTCCGGATCAACCGGTTTTAATAAATAATTCACGGCGCTGTACCGGAAAGCTTTAATGGCAAAATGGTCATAAGCCGTGCAGAACACTACATCAAAAAACAATTTATCAAATTGTTCCAGCATAGAAAACCCATTCATCCTGGGCATTTCAATATCAAGAAAAACCACCTGGGGCTTATACCGGTAAATGGCTTCAATGCCCGCTTCTGCATTATTGCACATGGCCGCGATTGTAACCTGTGGACAGTAGGTTCTTAACAGCCATTCCATCATTTCAAGTGCATTTTTTTCATCGTCTATTAAAATTGCTTTTATCATAGCATTATATTTTTATTTACTGATCAACAGGCATTATAATTATCACCCTTGTGCCCGCAGCGGTACCATCTGTATGTTTAAGATCGCTTATTTCAACAGAAACGTCAAATTGCACGTGCGTGTTTAATAAAGCCAGCCTGTCTTCTGTAAGCTTCATGCCCAAAGATTTTTTAGATGAAACAGATTTACTCTTTAATTCCATGGCGCGCTGCCTGCCAATGCCATTATCTTCTATCCTGCATTGCAATGCCTGATTGCTGATGGAAAGGTGGATGGAGAGATGCCCTGCTTCTTCTTTATGCAATAAGCCATGCCATATAGAATTTTCTACATAAGGCTGAATAATAAGCGGCGGCACAAACAAGCTGTCTGAACAAACTTCTTTGTCTATTGTAATGGTATAGGTGAATTGTTTTTCGAAACGGATGCTTTCCATTTCAATATATAATTTCAGCGCTTCCAGCTCGCTGGACAGGGTGATGGACTGGTTATTGCTGTTATCAAGAATAAGCCTTATCAGTTTTGCAAACCGTGTAAGGTAGAGTGATGCAGTAGCCTGGTCGCTTTTCACAATGTACCGGTTAATTGAATTAAGGCAATTGAAAATAAAATGCGGGTTCATTTGCGCCCGCAGCGCCCGCATTTCCACATCTGCCATTTTTTGCTTTGCTTCCATCAATGATTTTTCTGCTTCCGCCTTTTCTGCTTCTGCCTTTATTTTAATTATTTTACTGGCGCACAAGGAAGCAATTGTTTGCAGTATATGCAGGTGCCTTTGAGTAAAGAACGCTTTTTTTGAGTGTTCGCAATCAATCACGCCAAAAACACGGCCTTCTGTAATAATAGGCACAGTAATTTCCGAGAGCCTTCTTTTATCGTCCACAATATACCTTTCATCTTTAAGCGTATTCTTTATGATGACTGGGTGGCCGGTTTGGGCTACATAACCCGTTATGCCTTTTCCCACCGGTATTTCCATGGGCGCTGCAATGGTAAATGCTTCAGTGTTTTTATTGCCATAGGCTGCCACCTGGCATAAAACCTGCCTTGTTTCATCCAGCTCGTATATTACACAGTCTTCAATGCGCAGCCGGCTTATGCAGTTTCTTGCCACATCCCATAATACATTTCTTACCGATTGCTGTTCGTACATGCTGGATGCAAAATGGTTGATTGCCTGTTCTGCTTCCAGTTCTTCCTGCTTTATGCGCAGGCGCCTGTTTCTATTTCTTATAAGTAAAAACAACAGTGTTATAAAAAGCGCCAGCGCTGATAATATAAGCCATTTATTTCGCCAAAACGGAACATTGATGTTGAATGCAAGGGTTGCGGGCGCACTTACCCAGTCTGCATTGTTAATGCTGGCCTGCACCTGCAGCACATATTCGCCCGGTCTGAGGCCTGTAAAACGCAACAGGTTATTATTTCCAAGCCTGTTCCACGCTGTATCAAAGCCTACCAGCCGGTAACGGTATTTAACTTTGCCTGCATTATTATAGTAAGGCGCTGCAAAACCCACTTCAAACGACCGCTCATTGTATGGAATATTGTGAACGCTGCCAATATTGTACACCAGGGAATCGTTTGACAGCTTTATATACGAAATATACACTTTAAGATGGTCGTTCTGCGGGCTCATTTTTTCAGGGTTAAGATAGTTAAGGCCATTAACCCCGCCAAAAAACAAAGTACCGTTTTGGCTGCGGTACCAGCAATTGGAGTTAAAGCCATATCCCTGTACATTGTCTGTGTAATCGTACAGGTTCAACCGTTTATCCAGCGTATCGTAACTATAAATGCCATTATCGGAACTGGCCCATATAATCCCTTTTTCATCCTGGTAAAGCGATGCTATATACACATTGTCGAATACATTCGAATACTTTTTTATCAGCACGATATTGCCGGTATGTGAGGCGATGTATAAGCCATCGCTTCGCGTAAATAAAAAACGGTTGTCAGCCATAGCAAACCCGGATCTTACCAGCCTTAGCCTGCCGGGAAGTTTTAGCCGTGCTGCATAGTGCATATTACTGTCAAAAAGGTGCAGCCCTTCTTGTGTGGCAAGCTACACAAAACCATCCGGCGTTTGAAAACAAAAATTTGTGTTTTCTTCAGAAGCCGGTGTGTGTAAACGTTTCAGGGTATATGTTTTACCATCAAGCACATAAAGCGCATCTTTTCCTGTAATAACATGATTGCCGTTTTGCAGGGTGACAACAGCATCCATCAGGTCCTGTTCGCTTATATTTTTTGTGCTGTCATTTTCATAATAAGGGCGCTTATATTTTTTGGTAAGCGGGTTAAATAGCCATATACCAAGATTGCCGGGCGCTAATATTACATACCGCCCATCCCAGGCTATGCCTCTTACAGCAGGATAGGCCAGCCTATCCCCGCGGCCTTCCTCCGGCAGGTATATGTTCCAGCTATTATCCTTCCTGTTCCAGTGTATAAACCCGTTGGCGCTTGCCAGCCAGAAATTATTTTCCCCATCGCCTGTTATTCCGCGTATGTTATCAACAGTGGGCGGAAGGTTAAGCTCCTGTTTGTTCATGCGCAACAGGCCAAACGACTGGCCGCTTAAGGGAAACCGGTTGATGCCATTTCCGGTGATCATCCATACAAAATTATCGGGGTCTATATACAGGTAACTGGTGTAACCAGCCGTAAGCTTTTGCTCTCCGTTTTCATAAATATGAAGCGGAAGAAAGGCGCCATTCATATTATCATACTGAAACAGGCCTGCCGAAGAAGCAATAAGATAGCGGCCGGGCATTACCTGTTTCACATCCTGCACATTCAGATATTTTGCAGTGCCGGGCCCAGCTATTGCCGGAGTAATTATTTCTGAACGCCTGCGGCTGATAAAATTGTTCCAATAGCTGATATTGTTCCAGGAACTTACAATGGCGCTGTCTTCATTGAGCGGATAAATAAATTGTGGGTTGATATTTTTAATGCTGTCTGCACTCCCGGTAAAAACGTTGTACCGGTAAATATTATCGCCCCGCTGAAAAAAAATACTGTTGCGGTAGCTGATAAAATTGGCCGCATTATATGGCGGAGGCACAGGCATACTAATGTTTGAAGCAACAAAGCTTTTTGCGGCTTCATTGTAAACATACACTGCACTGCGCGATGCAAGCATTACCGGCTTGCCGGGCAATAAAAAGAAGGAGCCAAACCTGTTAACGCTGTCTTTGGAAATTACCGGCACTTCTTCAAAAGCCTGTTTATTTTCATTGAAACAAAATACCTGCCTGCGCGAATTAACCCAAAGCCTTCCTTTATTATCACATAAAATATTTTCAAGATTAAAGCCGGGCTTAAAATCAACTATGCCGCTGCCGTCAAAACGCTGTACACTGTGACTGTATAATATCCATAAAAAGCCTTTGCTGTCTTTGCTTAGCGCTATAATGTTTCCCGGCCTTATACCAGATGAATAATCAAATTGCTGTACATGATAATCGGGCAGCTGGCTGCTGCCGTATCGGGGAAATAAGCATACGCCTGCCAAAACAACCATAGCATGGAAGAAAAAACAATACCTGCCGCCCGCAATGCTTTTAAAAAAACGAAACACAATACACTAATATAATGAAATGAGCGATGAAAAAAACTTTCCATTATGTAACCGGTATCTTTTTTTAGCATGCATTCATAGCTTATGTTGTTGCCTGCATATTAAAACCCTGCCGGCCAAATCATCGCGCGCATGAAAATGCCTCCCTCCGTTTATCATGCATTTCAAACAACTTAACATATATGCAAGGCCATAAAGCCCGTTAAGCAGCATGGCAATTTTTCTCCTGAATGGATGCTGATCTTATTAAGCGGTGTAATTGTTGTTTCATACCAGTTTTCCATCGTTTCAAATTATATAAAGCTGCCGTCTGTATTGTTGCTGGCGGCCGGCATTATGCTGCGTGAAATATCCAACGCCAACGAATGGCAATCCCTGTACTGGAACATCTGGTGGAATATTTTGGCTCAATAGGTTTGGTGATGATCGTGCTGTAAGCGCCGCCTTGTATTTTTTACTGCATCAGCCGGTGCGGGATTGTATTGTATATGCCATACCGCTTTCCATTATGAGCAGTTCTATTGTAATCCCAAGCCTGCACCATTTATCAGAAAGGAAAAAATAATTTCTTGTTTATGAAGCTTCCTTTTCCGATATGCTCGGCATTATTCTTTTTAATTATTCTATAAACATACATGCCATATTTGATTTCAATATAGCGCTTGTAGGTGGCATGATCGTTATTATTTTATTAGTGATCCGTTTTATTTACCTGCGTGATTTTTTAAAAGAAAGCATATATCCCGAAGTATTCTTTATCCCGAGAGGGTTGATCACTATTGTATTGTTTTATAAAATACCTGCATCCTGTCATCCTGAAAAACTGCACAGTGGCATTTTGTTCTTTGTGGTGATTGTAACCAGCATGATCATGATGCTGGGAATGGTATTTTATAAGAAAAAAGAAAAAGATATTGTGGTGGATGAACTGGTGGAGAATTGGTTTGCCTGAGAAGCTGTCTAAAATTGTTATTCACCATAATATGTTCCCGCAGGTCAAGCGCAGATTAAAAACATTTTTAAACAACTATACTCTGCAAGGTGTAAAAAAGTGATTTTGTGTTGTTCGGTTTTAGCTCCCCTCTCCTTTGGAGAACTTGTCCCGACCATTCGGGAGGGGTTGGGGGTGAGGTCTGGCAAAGAAATATTATTCACTAATTTATCCCTTGCGCACTATAGCTGCATAATCCCCGCCTGAGCGGATTCATTCGGGCGGTCGGAGACTAAAAATGCAAAATTACTTGAATCGTTTTTAGACAGTTGCTAAGCTGAATGCAGGAATATTTCAGCAGGCAGTTGAAAATAATTTTTTAACCGCTGCGCCATTTTCAGCGTAATCTCCCTTCTTCCTGATAAAATAGAGGACACATGCCCTTTACTGCCGATGATTGGTTCAAGGTCTTTTGCTTTCATGCCACGCTCTTCCATTTTCAGCTTGATTACTTCAATAGGATCCACTTGCGGTATCCGGATATTTTTGTCTTCGTAATCTTTTATTAAAACAAGTAAAAGCGCCAGTTCATCAGCTTCCGGCGTATTATCTTTTACCTGAAAATTTTCCATGGCACGTTTTACCGCTTTTTTATATGCGCTTTCTGTTTTTATTACTTTCCAGTTCATTTTATGTTATAGTTTAAGATTTTTACGTCAAACTCAATACTTGTTGCGTCTATTTTATCATATTCCTTATGTGTTCCGAACCAAATAATATAAGCTGCCAATTGCTTAAAATTTACAGAAACCAATAGCCTGAAATCATTTCCCTTTATGCTGAAAATAATTCTGCCATTTGATATAAGGCTTGCATTTCCATATACAATTTTTAATTCATTGAAATTTTTGAAGTTCTGTTTCAGGAATTCATTGTACCATGCCAGCAAAGAAACCCTGGCTATGGGATATTTTTCAATATAATAAAGCACCGCCTTTTTAGCAATGATATTCACTGTTCAAAGGTAATAATTGTTTTCAGTTTGAAAACCTTTTTGTGAAAAAGCTCGGTTAAGCTGAAATGAATGGCTTACCTTCATTTCAGAACATAAAAAAATGTAAAGAGGTTTATGCATCAAATCATTGAATGTGTTCCCAATTTCAGCGAGGGAAGGGATTTACATATCATCAGGCAAATAACGGATGAAATAGAAGGCGTTGAAGGTGTGCGGTTATTAAATGTTGATCCCGGCAAAGCTACCAACAGAACTGTTGTAACGTTTGTTGGCGAACCT
The DNA here is from genome assembly GCF_047606085.1 of Parafilimonas sp. GTDB lineage: Bacteria > Bacteroidota > Bacteroidia > Chitinophagales > Chitinophagaceae > Parafilimonas. Next base: position 11,356 of record NZ_JASGEX010000190.1, on the reverse strand, counting down.
GAACCTGTTATCGCCGCTGCTTTTAAAGCTATTAAAAAAGCAGGCGAATTAATTGATATGAGCAAACATACAGGCGAGCATCCGCGCATGGGCGCAACAGATGTTTGCCCGTTAATACCTGTTGCCAATATAACAATGGATGAAACCGCCGGATATGCGCAACAGCTTGCCAAAATGGTGGGTGATGATTTGCAAATTCCTGTTTACCTGTATGAACACGCACAAAAAAATAAACTGCGCCACAATCTTTCCATTATCCGCGCCGGTGAATATGAAGGTTTTTTCAAGAAGATAAAATTGCCTGAATGGCAACCTGATTTTGGGCCAAATGAGTTTGATGCAAAACGCGGTGCAACGGTTATTGGCGCAAGGGATTTTTTAATTGCCTACAATGTAAACCTCAACACAACATCAACGCGCAGGGCCAATGCCATTGCCTTTGATGTACGTGAAGCAGGCCGAACCAAAACAGCAGATGGCAAACCTGTTTTGGATGAAAACGGCAAGCCCGTTACTATGCCCGGCAGCCTGAAAAGTGTAAAAGCCATCGGATGGTTTATTGAAGAGTATGGCATTGCGCAAATCTCCATGAACTTAACCAACATTGGCATTACACCTTTGCATATTGCCTTTGATGAAGTATGTAAAAAAGCGGATGCACGTGGCATTCGCGTTACAGGCAGCGAACTGGTTGGCCTCGTGCCGCTGCAATCCATGATTGATGCCGGCAAATATTTTTTAGGGAAGCAAAAACGCTCAACCGGCGTTGCTGAAAAAGAACTGGTGCGCATTGCCATAAAGTCAATGGGATTGGATGAACTGGCGCCTTTCAAACCGGATGAAAGAATAATTGAGTATTTACTGAAAGATGCAAAAGACAGCAGGCTCATCCATACAACGCTTACAGATTTTGCTGATGAAACAGCCAGTGAAAGCCCGGCGCCGGGCGGCGGATCTATATCAGCATATATTGGCGCATTAGGCATTTCACTGGCAACAATGGTAGCGAATCTTTCATCGCACAAAAAAGGGTGGGATGAACGCTGGAAGGAATTCAGCGACTGGGCAGATAAAGGCCAGCAATATAAAAATGAATTGATGAAGCTGGTTGATGCCGATACAAAAGCATTCAGGCAAATAATGGCTGCCATGGGTTTGTCAAAGGCAACCGATGAAGAAAAGCAGGTGCGTACACAAGCCATTCAGGAGGCCACAAAATTTGCCATTGAAGTGCCGTTTACAGTAATGCAACTGGCTTATGAAAGCATGCAGGTAATAAAAGCGATGGCCGAAACCGGCAACCCGAATTCTGTTTCAGATGCCGGCGTTGGCGCCTTATGTGCCCGCAGCGCCGTAATGGGCGCTTTTATGAATGTTCGTATTAATGCAGCCGGTTACGATGATAAAAGTTTTGTTGAAGATATCGTTGCAAAGGGAAAAGAGATAGAAAGCAAAGCCATTGCTTTGGAAGCCGGGATATTAAAAGTGGTGAATGAGAAGATTGGCGTTTGACTATTTCCATGCAATTTTGCAATCTCCGCCCTTGTTGGTGTTGTTACCAACAAGAAGTTGCATAATCAAAATATCATTCATCATACAATCGCCATCGTTGGTCGCAAAACCAGCGAAGGCATCGCTGCTAAACAACAGGCGCCCATCCTTTTTCATATTCCCGTTGCCACAACTTCATGGCTTCAGGATTATTAAGGATACGGCCATTGGAAGGATCACAATGCAAAACACCGCCGCTGCGTTGTGCAATATTTGCCAGATGGCAAAGCAATACAGATTTGCTGCCTTCATTAACCGGCGAATTAAGTTTTGCATCGCCTCTTACCGTATCAACAAAATTCTGGAAATGATATAAATCAAGATTGCCTGTTGAGCTTACGAGATTGTTCGCTTCTGCCGTTACAGCTGTCTTGCCTTCTTTTACCAGCTTATTCTTTGTATCGAATATTTTATAACCGCCGCCGCCATCATTTACCAGTGTTCCGCCATCGCCGTAAATAATAAAGCCGCGGCTTTCACCTTCAACAGGATAATTATTACAACTGCGGCTTTCCCATGTTATAGCTTTATCCGGCCCAAACTCAAATGAGGCCACCTGCGTGTCAGTGGTTTCCCAATCATCTTTAAATGCATAACGGCCGCCGCCGGATGTAACTTTAGTAGGATAATCAAGCCCTAAAAACCAGCGGCAACAATCAATTTCATGCGTACCATTATTGCAGGCTTCGCCGGTGCCCCAATGCCAGAACCAATGCCAGTTATAATGCACAACATTATTTTTAAATTCTTTGCGTGGCGCAGGGCCCTGCCATAAATCCCAATCCAATGTGGAAGGTACCGGAATAACTTTGCCGGTACCGATGGATACACGGTTATTGGCATACCAGGCTTTTGCAAAATAGGCTTTGCCAATAATGCCTTCTTTTATAAGCCTGGCAGCTTCTATTAATGTAGGCATGGAGCGGCGCTGGTTGCCCATTTGAATATGCCTGCCATATTTTAAATATGCCTGCGATACCAGCTCACCTTCATGCGGGTTTTGGCCGCAGGGTTTTTCCACATATACATGTTTGCCGTTTTGTGCGCCTAAAACAGCAGCCGGCGTATGCCAGTGGTCGGGCGCAGCCACCACCAATGCATCAAAGTCATTTTGCTTAACCAGTTTACGTATATCTTTTACAACGGTGGGTTTACGCGGCACATCCTTCAAAGCCTCCAGGCCATTTTTAATGGCGCCATCTTCCACATCGCATATATAAGCCACTTCCACATTTTGTAAGGAAGCATAAGATTTTGCCAGGTAACAGCCACGGCTGTTAACGCCCATTACGGCCAGTACAACTTTATTGCTGGGCGCATTTTTGCCAAATACAGGAAAATTTAAAATGGTAACTCCTGCTGTTACCGCTGATGAGTTTTTGATAAAATTTCTTCTGTCCATGATTGCAAGCTTAGGCGCTAAAGATAATGAACAGTTGACAGACGGCAAGAAGGATGATTGGTTGATGAGACATTGCTAATGAGTGCTGTTTACATAAAGTTTAGTTTTTAAATATGCAATGCGCAATGTTCAATAATCAATGCGCAGCTTGTTTTACAATTGAGTATTGTTAGACGATAGCTTATTAACACGCTATTGAGGCATAAGTGAACAATAAATTTGGACAGTTCACTTTAATCTGATTATCTTGCAAACTAAAATATTTAGCATCACGGGAAGTTAGAATGGCAAAGAACAATAAATTAATAGCTCCCTTTGTAAAATGGGTTGGGGGTAAGCGACAAATCATGCCTTCAATTGTTAAACTCTTGCCTAAAAATATTGCAGCTTATAATTATATAGAGCCATTCATTGGCGGTGGCGCAGTTTTATTTCAATTACAACCAAAAAATGCGATTATTAATGACTTTAATGCCGAATTAATAAATGTATATGAGGTTGTAAAGCATAATCTAAATGATTTAATAAAAGACCTCAAAAGACATAAAAACGAAGCCGATTATTTTTACGAATTGCGTGGATTAGACAGGACAGATAATTTCAGGAAATTGACACCTGTTCAACGAGCTTCAAGGATAATATATCTTAACAAGACTTGTTTCAACGGTCTGTACAGGGTAAATAATGCAGGGGAATTTAATGCACCATTTGGACGGTATAAAAACCCAAATATTGTTAATGAACCGACCTTAAAGGCTGTGAGCAAATATCTTAATTCTAACCATGTAGAAATAAGGCATGGCGACTATGCAGAAGTGTTGAAATTTGCGGATGAAAAAGCTTTTGTTTATTTAGATCCGCCATATCACCCTATTTCAGAAAACTCAAATTTTACAGGGTACGTACAAGGTGGCTGGGACATGTATGACCAAATTGAACTTAGGAAAGCTTGCGATGAACTCAATAAAAAGGGCATAAAATTTTTACTTTCTAATTCATCAGCAGATTTTATCAAAGATCAATACAAAGAATATAATATCAATATCGTAAAAGCTAATCGTGCAATAAATTCTGACGGCGCAAACCGCGGAGAAATTGATGAGCTTTTAAAAAGTGCTGCATAATGGATTTGCATTTTAATTTGAATTTGATAAGCCAGTACAGTAGTAATTCACAGATTTCAAGAGTACTAACTGAAAGTTGGGTTAAAGAAAATTCATTTTGCTTAAACTGTAATAACGAAAATCTACACCAATTTAATAACAATTCGCCCGTTGCTGACTTTTACTGTTCAAATTGTTCACAAGAGTATGAATTGAAAAGCAAGGATGGACTTTTATCAAAGAAAATAGTTGATGGTGCTTATCAATCGATGATTAGTAGAATTCAAGCAGACAATAATCCTAACTTTTTCTTTTTGACATATAGTAAATCAAACTGGTGCGTTAAAGATTTTTTGATAATCCCTAAACATTACTTTGTTTCAGACTTTATCGAAAAAAGAAAACCGCTTTCAGATAATGCAAGACGAGCGGGTTGGACAGGTTGTAATATTTTATTAGACAAAATACCTTCTTTAGGAAGAATTTTTCTTGTCAAAAATTCAGAAGTTATCAAACGAAATTTAGTTATTAAAAAATGGAAAGAAACCGAATTCCTGAAAAATGTAAACCAAAAGTCCAGAGGATGGTTAATTGACATTTTAAATTGCGTTGATTTAATTCCTTTTGAAACATTTAGATTAGAAGACGTTTATAAATTTGAGTTTACCTTAAAGCATAAATATCCTAATAACAACTTTATCAAGGATAAAATTCGACAACAATTGCAGTTATTAAGAGATAGGGGAATTATAGAATTTATTTCAAGAGGAGTTTACAAAAAGAAAAAATAGTAGCTATGATTTATTGCGGTAAAATTGCAAACGAAATTCTAAATGAGAATTTAGACAATAGAAACTTTAATAAGAGCAAAGGGTATTTTTTTGATAAAAAGTTGTGGGTCGCATTTGATAATACTACAGGCAATTGTTGGGTGGAAGAATTCAAGACAGAAGAACTGGCTATTTGTTGGTTAGAACATTTTTACGAAATCTCAGAAATTGAAAAGTTTGAGGTATTTAAAATTCAAAAGGATTTATTTTTCATCCCGAATAATGGGTTTTTAAAAATTCAATTTCAGTCTAATATAATAACTTCCAAACTTCATCGGTTTCTTGCGTGAGGGATAGAAGGGGGAAGCCCACAGCTATGAGGAACAAGTGGCAAGGCAGACTGATTATTATTCTAATGCAGGAAAATATCTGGGGCTTGTTGATGTAGGCAAAGACACAGTGAGTGGTCAAGTTGGCTGCTTCTTAACAAACAAAGGCAAGCAGGTTTTTAATATGAACCTTATTGACAGGCAAAAGGAGTTTGCAAAGCTTATTATTTCTCATGCTGCTTTTAAACAAACTTTGAAAACCTATCTTGACAATGGAGAAATGCCAGGCAAGGAAAACATTGTTGAAATTATGAAGCAGGCAAGACTATATAAAGTCGGGTCTGACACAACATATTTCAGGCGAGCATCTACAATAACAGGTTGGATAAATTGGATAATGAACCAAATTGAGGAGTAAAAAGCCATCGCCCAATAAAATGTTTGTTGAATATTTTTTAAATGAACAACATTAAACAGGCAATAAATAAAGCCTGTGGCACATAGCCTGTAAACTTCAGCGCAAATTTCCTATCCCAAAAACCAGTTTTATCCCAATGTTTCATGGCTTTAATTTGTTTGTTTTAATATTGCAGCGCTCAGGGTCCTGCTGAAAATATTTTTAAAACAATAAGTGAAACAAAATTTTGCAGCGCATCAGCCGGGCTCTGAACATTAAAAAAAGGCTATAGCGTTTCGGTTGCTGGTCAACAAAAAAATTAAAGTGAATGGCAAAGAATTTATTGATAGTGGAAAGTCCGGCAAAGGCAAAAACCATTGAAAAATACCTGGGCAGCGATTTCGAGGTAAAAAGCTCGTACGGGCATATACGCGACCTTGAAAAAGATGACATGGGCATTGATATAAAACATAATTATTCTCCCCGTTATATTATTCCCGAAGACAAACAAAAGGTAGTAAAGGAGTTAAAATCCGTTGCGAAAAAAGCCGGCGAAGTTTGGCTGGCAACGGATGAGGACCGTGAAGGTGAAGCCATAAGCTGGCATTTGTGCGAAGTGCTGGGCCTCGACCCGGTAAAAACCAAGCGCATTGTTTTTCATGAAATAACAAAGCCCGCTATTCAAAGGGCTGTGCAGCAGCCACGCACGGTTGATATGAACCTGGTAGATGCACAACAGGCGAGGCGTATATTAGACCGTATTGTTGGCTTTGAAATAAGCCCTGTTTTATGGCGTAAGATGAGCATGCGCAATTCTTTAAGCGCAGGCCGTGTGCAGAGCGTTGCAGTACGCTTAATTGCAGAGCGGGAAAGGGAAATAAATGCTTTTGAGCCCGTAAGCAGCTTTAAAATTGAAGCCAGCTTTCGTGCGCTTGACATCAATAATAAAAATGTAAGCTTTAAAGCAGAAGGCAGCCGGCAGAAGAACGCAGAAGATGCGGAAACATTCCTGCAAAGCTGCGTTGGCGCAAATTATAAGGTAAGCGATATACAGGTAAAGCCTGCAAAGAAATCACCGGCGGCGCCATTCACCACATCAACCCTGCAGCAGGAAGCAAGCCGCAAGCTGGGCTACAGCGTAAGCAAAACCATGCTGCTTGCACAGAAATTATATGAAAGCGGTAACATTACCTATATGCGTACCGACAGCGTGAATTTGAGCGACACGGCACTGAATGATATTCATTCCAATATCAGCAAACAATACGGCGATAAATATTTGCAGCCGCGCAAATACAAAAATAAAAATGAGAGTGCGCAGGAAGCGCATGAAGCCATTCGCCCCACCTATATTGAAAACACAAGCGTTGACGACAGCGATACAAAACGTTTATATGAACTGATATGGAAGCGTGCTATCGCCAGCCAGATGAGTGATGCAGAGCTTGAAAAAACAACAGCTAAAATTGCCATTTCAACCAATAACCAGGAATTAACAGCACAGGGCGAAGTATTAAAGTTTGATGGTTTCCTGAAAGTATATATGGAAGATAAGGATGAAGAAGATGTAACGGAAGAAGATACCGAAGGCATGCTGCCGGCGTTAAGGGTGGGCCAGTCTTTAAACCTGAATGAAATGCAGGCTATAGAACGTTTCACCAGGCCTGCGCCAAGATATACGGAGGCCTCGCTTGTAAAGAAACTGGAAGAGCTTGGCATAGGCCGGCCTTCTACGTATGCGCCTACCATATCAACCATACTTAAACGCGGCTATGTGGAAAAGCGTGATAAAGAAGGCATATTGCGGAACTACCGTGTATTGGTTTTAAAGCAGGACACGATCAGCAAAAAAACGGAACATGAAACAACCGGCGCCGAACGCGCCAAATTGTTTCCAACCGATCTTGGACTGGTGATAACCGATTTTTTGGTTGAATATTTTTCCGACATAATGGACTATGGCTTTACTGCAAAACTGGAAGATGAGTTTGATGAAATTGCGGAAGGCAAGAAGCAATGGGAAAAAACGGTAGATGGTTTTTATAAGCCTTTTAAAAAGGATGTGGAGCATACGCTTCAAAATGCGGAACGCATAAAAGGTGAAAGGGAATTAGGTATTGATGAAGCCTCCGGCAAAAAAGTGGTGGCGCGCATGGGCCGTTACGGGCCAATGGTTCAGATTGGCGATGTTAACGATGAAGAAAAGCCCCGCTTTGCAAAACTGAAGCCTGCACAAAGTATTGAAACCATCAGCTTCGATGAGGCAATGGAATTGTTTAAGCTGCCAAGAACGCTGGGGCAGTTTGAAAATGAAGATGTAACGGTAAATATTGGCAGGTTCGGTCCATTCATTGCGCATAATAAAAAGTTTTACTCTCTTAATAAAGAACACGATCCTTACAGCATAACGCTGGAAGAAGCCATTCCTGTCATAAAAGAAAAACGGCAGGCAAAAGAAGAGCGCACTATTAAAGTTTTTGAAAAAGAAAAAATACAGGTGCTTCGCGGCCCTTACGGCCCCTACCTGAAAGTAGGATTGCGTAATTATAAACTTACGAAAGCACAACAGGAACGCGCTGCAGATTTAACGGTTGAAGAAGCCAAACAAATTATTGAGGAGCTTAAGGCAAACCCACCCAAGAAGGTCGCAAGAAAAAAGAAGAAATAGTTGTTTTATCTGTTAATGTGAATGGGTTATACTTCCTGCAAATTGCTTATCAGCAGAGCCTTTCGATAAATTTCTGCAGAGCCTTTTACATCTACAGTTTACTGCAACTAGACATGCTTTATGCGCAGCATAAAAAGCCTCTTTATTAAACGGGGCTTTCTTTTTGTGCATAAAGTTTTTTTGTCAGGCAAGCGTACAATAAAAGCATTTGCGCTGTGACAATATGTGACAAGTAGAAGCACATTTGGAAGAATACAGAAGAAAGTTGAATACGTTTTCAGATAAAAAACATCAAAGAAGCGAAAGAACTCACAAGAGAAATCGGACACCTGGATTTTGAATTGCATAATGCCGTAACAGGCAATACAATGGACGTTCAGTGCTTGCAACACTTCAATGAAAGTTTCGGTTCTTATCATTGGAAAGATGCAACCAAAGCAAGACAGTTACTCAATCAAGGTATGCAAATGGCAACAAACGGAAACACATCGGGCATTCGCAACATTCTTGTTCAGTTGATTGGTTTAATGCCCGACAACGAGAAACCAAAAGAAACATTAGGCTGATGCCAAAGTATAGTGGGCGCTAATTTTTATATATTGTAATATAAAAAATTATGGCAAAGAATAAAACAATAACAGTTCAAAAGATAGATATAGTTCTGTATGTGGACAATCAGCAGGACTATATTTTGTTGACTGATATTGCCCGGTATAAAAACCATGATGAACCGAAAGATGTGGTAAAAAACTGGATGCGCTCCCGAACAACTATTGAGTTTTTGGGGCTTTGGGAGCAGCTAAACAACCCTGATTTTAAAGGGGTCGAATTCGACTCCTTTTTATACGAAGCGGGAAGCAATTCATTTACGCTTTCCCCATCAAAATGGATTGAAGCAACAAACGCAAAAGGGCTGGTTTCAAAACAAGGTAAAAACGGCGGAACTTTTGCACATAAAGACATCGCTTTTGAATTTGCTTCATGGGTATCGGCTGGGTTTAAACTTTACCTTATCAAAGAATTTCAACGGTTAAAAAACGAAGAAAGCAACCGGAACCAATTAGAATGGAATATGCAACGCACTTTGGCTAAAGTTAATTACCGCATTCATACCGATGCCATTAAAGACAACCTGATACCAAAGGAAATTACCAAACAACAAGCAAGTTTTGTATATGCCAACGAAGCCGATTTACTGAATGTTGCTCTGTTTGGAAGAGCGGCAAAAGAATGGAGGGAACAAAACCCCGGCAAACCCGGGCAACATCAGGGATTATGCAAGCCTGGAACAATTAGTGGTATTGAGCAATATGGAAAGTATCAATGCTCTTTTAATCCAAAAAAAATTTTCGAAAACGGAAAGATTGATAGAATTGAATAAAGTTGCCATTACACAAATGAAATCATTGCTGGAGAACAGCAGTATAAAAAAATAAAATAGAGTGATAATTAATGGCAAAGGCATATTTACAGCTCCGCAAAATATTTATGAAAATACGGGATGGTCTCAATGCCTTTATAATAATTGGCAAGATCGTATTTTTCATTCGGGCTGTGCAGGTTATCGCTGTCTAAGCCAAAGCCCATGAAAATAATTTTAATGCCAAGCTCATGTTCAAACAAAGAACAAATGGGAATACTGCCCCCGCCGCGTACCGGTATCGGCGCTTTTCCAAAAGTTGCTTCAATGGCTTTTGCCGCAGCCTTATAGCCTTTGCTCTCAATCGGCGTCATATAGGGTTCGCCACCATGATGCACGGTTGTTTTTACAGCCACGCAATCCGGCGCAATCTTTTTCAAATGGTTAATCAGCAGTTCCGTTATCACCTCCGAGTTTTGATCAGGCACTAAACGGCAACTGATCTTAGCATGCGCCTTGGATGGCAAAACAGTTTTAGAGCCCTCGCCCGTATAACCGCCCCAAATACCGTTCAGTTCAAGCGTTGGGCGGATGCCTGTCCTTTCATTGGTTGTATAGCCTTTTTCACCCCATAATGCTTTTATGCCGAGATCTTTTTTGTAGGCTGCTTCATCAAACGGCGCTTCTGCCATCAGCTTTCTTTCTTCATCGGAAGATTCCACCACATCATCATAAAAACCCGGGATGGTAATATGATTGTTTTCATCGTGCAGGCTGGCAATCATCTGTGCCAGGATGGTGATAGGATTGGCAACAGCGCCGCCATATACGCCGCTGTGTAAATCGCGGTCAGGGCCGGTTACTTCAATTTCAATATAACTTAAGCCCCGCACACCAACATCCATGCTTGGCGTATCGAGGCTTAACATAGAAGTATCGCTGATGAGGATTACATCTGCTTTCAATAAGTCTTTATGCTCTTTTACAAACGTTGCAAGATTAGGGCTTCCTACTTCTTCCTCTCCTTCAATAATAAATTTAATGTTGGTGGGGAGTGAGTTGGTAGCTGTCATTGTTTCCAGCGCTTTTACGTGCATATATACCTGGCCTTTATCATCGGCAGAACCGCGGGCATATAATTTCCCGTCTTTCACCACCGGGTCAAAAGGCCCGCTGTGCCAGAGTTCCAGCGGATCAGGCGGCTGCACATCATAATGCCCATATACCAATACGGTGGGCTTTGATGCATCCATAATTTTTTCGCCATACACAATCGGGTGGCCGGCTGTTTTATACACCTCAGCTTTATCAACGCCTGCATCCATCAGTTTTTGCTTCATGGCTTCTGCACAGACGAGCATATCATCTTTGTGTTCGCTTCGTGCACTTACACTGGGTATGCGCAGGAGTGCGATCAATTCATTTAAAAAGCGGTCTTTATTCTTTTGCTGATATTCTTTCCAGTCGTTCATAAAAAATTTTTTTGAAGTAGAATGAAGGTAAGCGAAAGCGGGGGAATGGGTTGTTGTTTCCTTTATCACCGGGGAATTCCATGCTGGATTGGCCGGAACCTATCCATACCTCACCTGTCAGTTTTCAACACATCATTCATGTTCCGTACAGCATTGGCGCTTTTTGCGAAGGCATCCTTTTCCTCTTCCGTTAAATCCACTTCAACAATTTTTTCCCAGCCATTCTTACCTATAACCACAGGTACGCCAAGACAAATATCGCTTTGGCCGTATTCGCCATCGAGATAAACGCAGCAGGTAAATA
>NZ_JASGEX010000189.1:0-28352 GCF_047606085.1 Parafilimonas sp. | reverse complement strand
TGGCCTGTTCCGTCTTTTGTAATAGGTCCTTTAATTCTCTTTGTTCCTTTACTGATAGGGAAATTTTGTAACTCATAGTTTTTCAACAAAGTTACAAAATCGGAATTATTTAGACAATATAGTATATATTCAAACCAACCTTGTTGAGGCGTATGAGTTGTTGATGGATTTTATTAACCGGCATCTTCCTGATAAATTTTACCTGCAGGGAGACCAGAGAATAAGCCTTCGCACCACTATCTTCCGGGAAATTGTTGCCAATCTCATCATTCACAGGGAATATACCAATGCGGCGCCCGGCAGTTTTATTATTTATGCGGACAGGGCTGAAACAGAGAATGCCAATAACCCGCATGGTGAGGGCCCTATTGACCCCACTAATTTTGCCCCCTTTCCTAAAAATCCGCTGATAGCAAAGTTCTTTATCCAGTTAGGCCGGGTGGAAGAACTGGGTTCCGGCATATTGACGGCCAGCCGTTTGGCAAAGGCGTATGCAGGAAAAGGCAAGGCTGTATTTATAGAAGGCAAGACTTTTAAAACGATTATTCCCCTGCCTGACAGTAAAACTATATCAATCAATGACACGATAAATGACACGATAAATGATTCCATGAAAGAGCGGTTGAACAGGGTTGTACAACTGTTGTTGGAAAAGCCAGGGCTGAAAGTGAATGAATTGATTCAAAAGCTGAATGTGTCTGAAAGAACGGCGAAGCGTGACCTGGAAAAAATAAGGACATTGGTAGAATACAGAGGCAGTAAGAAAACCGGGGGCTATTTTCTTACAGACTATATGTTATCAAAGCTGGATAAAAAGCAATTGAAGTAATACTCGTTGAGCGATTAAAAATGTTTCGCTAAAGTCTCTTGGAGGCGATAGTTTTATCATTGCAGGAAATGTTATGCCGGGGCGGCGGGATTATTGTGCAGCAATCCGAAATATCCTTACAGGCTTTACAGCAGGCAGCACGCCTGAAAAGACTGAAGATTATGTGCGCTTATCAATCTCTTTACACAAGGCTTCAAAAATTTCCTCTACACTGCCTTCACCTTTTATATGCACTACTTTATTAAACCCATTGTAATAATCTGCTACGGGTTTTGTTTTGGTTTCATATTCTTCAATACGGCTGCGAATGATGGATTCATCCGTATCATCAGAACGGCCGCTGCTTTGGCCACGGTTGAGTAAACGTTTTACCAGTTCTTCTTCTGAAACATCCAATGCCAGCATTACCGCGATAGCTGTTTTCTTAAGCTGTAATAATTTATCCAAAGCTTCTGCCTGTGCCGCGGTACGGGGAAAACCGTCGAATAAAAATCCGGGTACACCCGGATTGGTTTCCAATGCCGTGCTTATCATGCCAATAACCACTTCATCCGGTACAAGCTGACCCTTATCAATAAAATTTTTTGCTTCAAGGCCAAGCGGTGTCTGCTGCGCAATTTCGCTGCGCAATAAATCGCCGGTTGAGAGGTGCTTCCAGCCATACTTCTCAATTAACTTCTGGCTTTGTGTACCTTTTCCGCTGCCCGGAGGGCCAAATAAAATAATATTAAACATGTTGCTTGCTAAGGTTAGCGGCAAATATAACGGCGAAGTTTGAAAATTAACATCCTGATTGTACAAAAAAACCATGCATACAATTAGAGCCTGTTTAAAAATTTCGGCTTTGCTTTATGGGGCACAAGGCCGTTTTCCCTTTTGTTTGCAAACAAAAATTTTATCATTTTTTATCCTTAATAATTTTGCTGTTATTCTTACCTGCAGTTGATTAAGCAACTGGATAGTTGCCGTAACAGGCGGTTCATATTGATTGAAAATGGCAGGCATACATCTTCATTTAAGAATTATGTTTGCACAGGGCAGAATGGAAACATAAAATTAGCCGGCTATTTTAAGGCCAGAAAATTTTAAGGGCGCCAACATTTCAAGCGTCACCGACTTTTTCCTGCTTTTTTAAAAATTGCTGCATTCGTTTTCAAATTTATTGTTCACTCCAAGACTGAAGCCCTATGGATATCGGAAAAACGAATAAGTAAGTGCGTGTTGCAAAAGACCTTAAACAAAAAGCAGTTGCTGTTTTTCTGTGAATAGCTTCATTTCGCGTTAAAAATGCCTCAATATAAACCAGCTTCCAGTCATGTACCGACTTAGTGAATTTGCGCCCCGAATCGTTGTAACGGAATAGGCGATCCCCCAGGTTTTCCGTTTGTCAATATACTATTTATCAGTGAGCGCTGAGTATAGGATGTAAACATACAAAGGATATGGGCAGGTTTTGTGGAGAATACCGGGCTCGAACCGGTGACCTTTTGCATGCCATGCAAACGCTCTAGCCAACTGAGCTAATTCCCCTTTTTATAAAATGATCTGCTTTGTATTAATTTTTCCAGGAGTGCAAAAATAACAGGCGATTACATGCTGTCAAAATCGGATTTGCCTATTCTTCAAACTTTTTAAACAGCGTGGTTGCCGTATGGCCCCCGAAACCAAACGTATTGTTCAGCGCATATTGAATGCCCGCAGCTACCGGTTGGCCTAACACAATATTCAGGTTTGCCGGAATGGCCTCGTCCAGTTCCCGGGTATTAATGGTGGGCGGAACAACGCCATGCCTTAACGCCATCACACAAATAATGGCTTCCACGGCGCCGGCGCCGCCAAGCAGGTGGCCGGTCATTGATTTGGTGCCGCTTATATAAGGCCTGTTATTTCCAAATACAGTTTGAATAGCCACAACCTCACTCGCATCGCCCACAGGTGTTGATGTAGCATGTGCATTAATATAATCCACATCTTCCGGTTGAACGCCTGCTTCCGTAAGCGCTTTGCGCATGCTCAGCTTTGCCCCCCGGCCATCTCGTGGCGTACCTGTTAAATGGAAGGCATCAGCCGCCTGGCCTGTACCGACCAGTTCTGCATAAATGGGCGCATTTCTCTTAATGGCATGTTCATACTCTTCCAGTATTAAGGCGCCTGCACCTTCCCCCAACACAAAACCATCACGACTTTTATCAAACGGGCGTGAAGCGGAAGCCGGATCATCATTTCTTTTTGATAAAGCCTGTGCAGCATTAAAGCCGCCAATAGAAGAAGCTGTAATGGGCGCTTCTGATCCGCCGGCAATCATCATAAAAGCCTTACCTGCCCTTATGGTATCAAATGCATTTATTATAGCTGTGTTGGAAGAAGCACAGGCAGACACCGGGCAATAATTGGGGCCATATAGCTGGTAACGGATAGAAATTATCCCCGCCGCTATATCTTCTATTTTCTTTGGTACAAAAAAAGGAGAGAATTTAGTGCCATCACCCTGGTACAGCAGGCCAACCTGCTCTTCAAATGTACTGATGCCTCCATTGCCGGAGCCCCAAATAACACCAATATCGGCTTTTTCCTCTTCTGAATAAGCGGAAAACTCTATTTGTGCACTTTGCACCGCTTCTTCTGCGGCTGCTATAGCATATTGTGAGAAGAGATCGTATTTGCGGATATCTTTCTTTTCAAAATATTTTTCGCCATGGAAGTTTTTTACTTCACAGGCAAACCGTGTTTTGAATTTTGTTGCATCAAATTTGGTTATTGGCGCCGCACTGCTTTTGCCTGCAACAATATTCTCCCATAATTCTTTTACTGAATTGCCCAGCGGCGTTATGGCCCCTAATCCTGTTATAACTACCCTTCTCATGTATGAAATTTGTATTTTCTTCCGGTATAAGTATATATCTGTTTATGAAAGCTGTTTGATTTTTGTTTTCCTGCATGTATAAATGGTCTTTCACCAATTTGGCAAGCAGCAAACAAATATCAGAATTAGTTAATGAATGCACAAACTTAATAGCCCCCCTGCTTCATTTAAATAAACAGCCAGTTTAACTGCCTTGTAAAAAGCAATTAATCCTCACCGCACATTCACTGAATCTGCCGCATGCAGGCTGTCTGTACTGTTCCGTCCGGATAAAGGGGGATAAGCCGCCGCCCCTTTTTTATATTGCATCGCTTCCCGGCGCGCAACAACAATAAACCGGGCAAGGCTTGCCAGGCTGTTTTCATTTTCGTTTACAAAATTTAACCGGTAACCGGATGTTATCGTTTTTTTATCGCCCTTACCTGCAAAAGCAATAAAGCTTGCAAAAGTGGCACTGGCGCTCTCTGCAATTTTATAGTTGTGATAATTATTGCCCGTATGTGTATTTAAAGAGGCCGTATCTTTTATTGGCTTATTATGCAGAAACTGGTTTATATCACAATAAAGGGCCATTGATTTATTGCCGGCTTCTTTTTCAATATCAGCAGGTAAAGGTGGCTTTTTGCCGGGCGCCTGGTAAGCCTTTATCAATTCGTCAGATGAGGCAATAAAAAGATTATTGTTGCCCGTTTCTATTACAAACCCATGACCGCCGGATAAGCCCAGCCGGTATCCATCATCTTTTTTTGTAAGCAATCCTTTATCCAGCAGGCCATTCATTACCTTATCGAAAGCCCCTTTATCTCCAATAACAGCAGCGATTAGAAAGTTGCCGTTTTTTAAACTGTTTTCCATATTTTTTTGCGCATGCGAAGAAAACATAATGGCTATGTCGCCGCTAAAGGCATTTACTATATCGGCAGTGGTAAAGCCAATGTCTGAAGTAAAGCCGTCGGCCATTGCGTCAAAACCCAGGTAATGCAAAATATCAGTCAATAGTTTGGGGTTGAAGGATACGATGCCCAAACCGGTTAATGTATCAGGATAGTTTTTAATCATCTCCGGTTTTATTTCCTGTGCAGGATATTTATTAACAATGCCGGCGAATGTTTCATTATAGTGCGTTGCCCCGCTTGCCTCTATCTTCCCTTTTTCAAAATTGACAACCCCATCTGTATAACTGTTTTGAAGCAGTTCCGCTATTTTCGGCATGCCCACCACAGCCGCTTCATTCAGCTTACCTGCCGTGCTTATATAAAAATGTATATCTGATGGTTTTGTGAAGGGCTGTTTAAATGCACCGGTTGAGGCAATGGATTCCGATTCTTTCTGATTGAATAAAGCGGTTAACTGCGATTGCAATACAGCATCCTGCACGTCATCTCCCTGTATGCAGGAAACAATTAAAACTTTATTTGTCCACCCGGCAATAACACCTGCCTGCAATTTGAGATATTTATATCCCGATATGGAGGAGATGGCGCTGCCCGGCTTCCTGGCTTTAAAAAAAGCTTCCATTTTATTTTCATCATTCACCTCAGCTATTAAGGCGCTGCTTTCAATATTGCCCCGCTGTATTGAAGCTGCTTCTTTTGTAAAAACATACAAAGGCTTGCTTATATCAACGCCGGAGTTTTCAATATCATTCCACTTCAGCATGTTATCGTTGCCGCTATGCATAAGGCTTGCCAGCGAGTCGAGGGTTATGTCTGATGAAGCAATTTTATCAGCCATAGACTTTGCATCTATTACAAAAACGGCGGAAGCATCTTTTGGAACGTATAATGCAAGCGAGGAAGGTGTTTGCTTACATGCATTAAAAATTATCATGGCAAAACATACCCCGATAACGGCAACAGATTTGTTTTTCATATCAAATGAATATTTAACGAAGATATTTATTACCGGTTATTGTTAATCTTGTAAAACTGTCAAAAAAAAGAAGAGGGGCAGCATGCCCGTATTGATTTTTAACCGTTTGCTTTTTTAACATGCAAAAACCTGGTGGCATTAACTTGCAGGGCAATGTGTCAATTCATACGTTCCGTTTTTTTCGGTAATTATTTTATAGGCATAATTGCCATTGCATTATCAATTGAATCGTGCACGCAATTGCGCCTGCCGTTAAATTCTGCAGCTTATTATACCATCCTCTTTTGTATTACCGTTTTTTACTACACGTATGCTTATCTCGGGCCGTTGAATGCAGGTAATACAACAAACCCGCGAAAAGACTGGTATAACCGCAACCACAGGTTTGTGTTGCGCAGCCAGGTGTTTTTATTAATTACAGCCATTGCATCGGGCATCTGTTTTTTATATAAAAATTTTACGGCCATTCAATCGCTGCCTTTTGTGTATTGGCTGCTGGCGGGCATCGTGGCCCTTTCGGGCATTTTGTATTATGAATTATTGCCCGGTTCTGTTCTTAAAATCAACCTGCGCAATACCGGCTGGCTTAAGGCTTTTGTAATTGGGTTTGTATGGGCCTGTGTTGCCAATATCCTGCCATTTATTGTGGCACAGATTGAAACCGGCCCGCACCAGGTTGAAACTTCTTTTTTAATATGGCTGTTCATTAAAAACTTTATGTTCTGCACGGTTAACGCCATCATTTTTGATATAAAAGATTATGCGGATGATTCCAACAGGCAACTGAAAACATTTGTGGTACGCTTCGGTTTAAGAAGAACTATTTTTTATATTTTATTGCCATTGACCATTATAGGATTGTTTTCGTTAGTCGCCTTTACCATGAGCCATCATTTTAGCCTGGCAACAATCTTAATTAATCTTATTCCGTTTATTTTATTATTCATGATAGCATGGAGCATGCAATGGCCGCATAAAATTTTGTATTACCTTGTAATTATTGACGGCCTCATTTTTTTTAAAGCCGTATGCGGTATTGTTGGAATGAATTTTATTAATAACTAATTATGCGAAACGATTATAACGGCATTGCAAAATATTACGACAGGCTTAGCCGTATTGTGTTTCAGCGTTCCGTAATAAAAGCGCAGGCTTACCTGCTTGCATTTATAAAAGATAACGACCGCATATTACTGGCAGGCGGCGGAACGGGATGGATACTGGAAGAAATATCAAAGCTCAATAAAAAAAATGTATCGGTGGTATATGTGGAGAAGTCTGCGAACATGATAGCGCTTTCCAAAAAAAGAAAGTGTGGGAATATGGCCGTGGAATTTGTAAACTGTCCCATTGAAACCTATACAACACAGGAACATTTTGATGTGATATTAACGCCATTTTTCTTCGACAATTTCATAGATAAAAAGATAAAATACATTTTCTCCAAGCTGGATACCTATCTTAAAAGAAAGGGCTTCTGGCTGTATGCCGATTTTGTAAATGATAAACAAAATAAAAAGGAATGGCAGCAAATGCTTTTAAAAGGCATGTATTTATTTTTTAAAATCACAACCAATATTGAAACCCAAAAGCTGGTTGACCTTAACCGCTATTTTGCAGATAAATATGTAATGATAACACAGCAATTCTACTACAAACGTTTTATACAGGCGGTTGCTTACAGAAAAATAAGATAAATTTATTGGGGGATGTTTCAATGCAGGGCTATTGCTTCTTAGCAGGCACGATAACGAAATATGCATATTGAAAAGCCAATGGAAACTATAGCTACCACTACAATATCATTAACTTAAGAAAACTCAATATTCAATACACAATAATCCCCGCCTGACTGAATCAGTCGGGCAGGAATGTTCAGTTGTAAATCTTCGCGAAATGAATATTGAATATTTCGAAGATTTACCTGCCTTAAGTTAATGACATTGGATACAGCTAATCTGATTATTGCTTGAGGAACACCAGGTCGGGCGATTGCACGGTATCGCTGGTGTGATTGGCTTTATCGTTCATCCAGAAACGGAAATAGCTTGTATCATCAGCCAGCGAGCAGGCGGAAAGCGTAGGTGGCGTTACGCTGCCATAATTATAGGTAAAAACAAAATCAACCTTTACGTTTTTAGGCGGGTCAAAATCAGGGATAAGAAAGCTGTCAGTGTAAGAAAGCGAAGCGCAGTTAGCCACTTTGGAAACACGTTGCACCCAAATAGTATCCACAATATCGCCTTCCTTATCTGTGCATTGTAATTTGAATTCAACAACCGAAGGTTGTGCAAACACCGTTGCGTTCACGCTTTTAAATTCTAATGTAGGTTTAGTATTGTATGTATCTTTAGAGCAGGTAACACATCCAAGCATCAATAAAACAACGGCTGATAATTTCTTCATTTCTTTGTAATTAATATCAAATTTATATAAAAGCAAACAACATTTAAACAACAGCAATTAAACCTTCATTGTGGGCGCTCCGTTTGTTAACAAAATTTTTCAGGTTAAAAATAATTTCAGCGAACTGGCAATTAAATTATTTAACCTTCAGTACGAACAAAACCCTGTTTATAAAAACTGGTGCGATTACCTGGGCACGAATGCAAACAGCATAACATCAGTTGAAAAAATCCCGTTTCTGCCCATATCTCTTTTTAAAACCAAAAAAGTTTTAACCGGCAATGATGAATACGCGCTTTTTTTTGAAAGCAGCGGCACCACACAAAACAGTAAAAGCCGGCATTACATAAAGGATATACAGGTGTATATAGAAAGTTTCAGCCGGGGCTTTGAATTATTTTATGGCGATATTAAAGAATGGTGCATTATAGGCCTGCTGCCCTCTTACCTGCAGCAGCAGCATTCATCACTTATAAAAATGGTGGATGAGCTGATAAAACGAAGCGGCCACACAGAAAGCGGCTTTTACCTTAATGAGGTTGGTCAACTGCATCAGGTTTTGCAGCAGCTTGAACAGCATGGGCAAAAAACATTATTGATAGGCGTTACGTATGCCTTACTTGATTTTGCGGAACAATATCCCATGCAGCTTTCCTCAACTGTGATAATGGAAACCGGCGGCATGAAAGGCCGGCGCAAAGAAATTACACGCAACGAAGTGCATGACATTTTAAAGCAGCGGTTTCATATACCGCAGGTGCATTCAGAATATGGCATGAGTGAATTGCTGTCGCAGGCTTATGCCGGGGCGAACGGTATTTTTAATTGCCCGCCCTGGATGAAAGTGTTGGTTAGGGATGAAGACGACCCGCTGCTGGTGAAAATAAAAGGTAAGGGCGCTTTAAATATCATTGATCTTGCCAATATAAACAGTTGCGCTTTTATTGCCACCGACGATGTGGGTGAAGTGTTTGAAGATGGCAGCTTTGCTGTAGCCGGCCGGCTGGATGGCAGTGATATTCGTGGCTGCAGTTTGATGGTTATATCATAATTGCTGCTATATTTGCGCTCTTGAAAGAGCAAGTGCTCAAGTGTTCAAATGCTCACCGGTCAGGAATACAACTCGTGAACCGGATCAAACTTGTGAACTTTTAAACTTTACATAATGCCCGGGTGGCGAAATTGGTAGACGCACCGTCTTCAGGTGGCGGCGCCGCGAGGTGTGCTGGTTCGAATCCGGTCCCGGGCACTTTTAAGCTTTGTAAGTCTTATTTACAAGGCTTTTTTATTTTATGCTTATCAGATTTTGACGCTCTTTTTGCGCTTTCTACCGCTGTTTGACAAACAAATGACAAGCAGTTTTCACTCACCTTCTGCAGTTATTTTGCTGCGCCTTTTAATTTTAACGTAGTTAATAAAATATCCCGCAGCCGTCAATTTCTCTTGCATAACCAAAATAGCATTGAACCTGTTATATCAGTCAGACGAAAAAAAGGGAGCAAAAAAGCTTAGTATGAAACGCAAACGAACAAAGGCTGATAGGAACAGCGACTATCTGTTGTCATTACTCTCATTGAAAACTTAAAATTTTAATGCGTCTGCCCTGGAACTTAATGCCGTTCTGTGAATGCCGCCGGCATAAGACTGGCGAAAGATGAAAAGGAGAAACAATAAGCGTTTCAACCGTCAGGCCAGATATCAACAGCCCTCAATCTAAAAATATTTTTCTATTTTAGAGCCTGTTTAAAAACATTATTGTCCGGATAAAAATTATCGAATCTCTTGAAACCATTTGCCAGAGCGGGTTCTGGCCCCTCTCCTTTGGAGAGGGGTTGGGGTGAGGTCAAACATTGAAATACAAGGTTTTAAATTATTTAGTCGGACAACAGTAGTTTAAAATCAAATAAAGAAAAGCGCATGTGGAAAAGTGGATAAAAAAACTGCGATGTCAACAAAAAAGTTAAGGGTATTAAACAGCATGGGGTAGTAGATAAGAACGGCTTTTTACTGGCAATAATGGTAACAGCGACGCATATCCACGACAGCAAAGCTGTTGGTATGCTGATGCATGTATTACGGGACAGCTATCATAACATCAGGGTGATTTTGGCTGATGGCGGTTATTGCGGTAATATCATTAAAGAAGTAAAAGAAAAGTTTGATTATTGGCTACAGGTTGTACTTCGTGAAGAAAGTAACTCCTCTAATTTCAAACCAGTGCATAAGAGATGGATAGCAGAGCGAACATTTTCCTGCTTCGATAAAGACCGCTGATTATGCCGAAATTATGAACTGCTTATGGAAACAGCAGAAGAAATGGTCAAATTATCCGCTATAAAACTTTTATCAAATAATTTTTAAACAGGCTCTTATACTTATAATTTAAACCTGAGGGGTTATTTGGCTCTTATTTCCTTAACTCTTTTAGTATGTCAAAGAAAGCTTTGCTTACAGGCATTACCGGCCAGGACGGTGCTTATCTTGCTGAATTATTATTATTCAAAGGTTACGAGGTGCACGGCATAAAGCGAAGAAGCTCATTATTTAATACAGACCGGATTGATCATCTTTATCAGGATCCACATGATAAAAATGTAAGGCTTAAACTTCATTATGGAGATCTTACCGATTCAACAAACCTCATTCGTGTAATACAGGAAATACAGCCTGATGAAATTTATAACCTTGGCGCCATGAGCCATGTAAAAGTTAGTTTTGACACGCCTGAATACACAGCCAATGCGGATGGAATTGGAACATTAAGAATACTGGAAGCGGTAAGATTATTAGGCCTTACAAAAAAAACCAGGATTTATCAGGCTTCTACTTCTGAGCTTTATGGGCTGGTCAGGGAAATACCTCAGAAAGAAACCACGCCATTTTATCCCCGCTCACCTTATGGCGTGGCTAAGTTATATGCTTACTGGATCACCGTCAATTACCGGGAATCTTATAGCATGTATGCATGCAATGGCATCCTGTTCAACCATGAAAGTCCTCTACGGGGAGAAACTTTTGTGAGCAGAAAAATTACAAGGGGAGTTGCAAAGATTGCTTTAGGGATGCAGGAAAAATTATACATGGGAAACCTTGATGCAAAACGCGACTGGGGGCATGCGAAGGACTATGTGGAAGCCATGTGGCGCATGCTTCAGCAGGATGAACCGGAAGATTATGTGATAGCTACCGGGGTTACAACTGAAGTGCGGGAATTTATCAGGATGGCATTTGCAGAACTTGGCATTATAATAGAATTTAGGGGAAAAGGCGATCAGGAAAAAGGATTTATAACAAGTTGCTCAAACTCCGATTACATACTTGAAGCAGGCAGGGAAATTGTTTGCGTTGATCCAAATTATTACAGACCGGCGGAAGTGGAATTATTAATAGGCGACGCTGCAAAAGCAAAAAAACAGTTAGGGTGGGAGCCTAAGTATAACCTTGCTGCGCTGGTTAAAGAGATGGTACAGGCCGATGTAGAATTGTTTGGCCGGGAGAAACTGCTTAAAGATGCGGGATACAGGGTTAAAAACCAGTTTGAATAATGTAAGGAAGAAAGGGGTCGTTGTTTCAGGATATACTTTGTTTGCCTTCGGTAATTTCAGGTTTACCGCGGGATGTTTGTTTACAAATTTATGCGTTTATAAGCGATGTACAATATCTGCCGGTCAAGCATTCTTCATATCCTTTCCTTGTATGACAGGATTAAATCTTCTTTGGGCAAGTTGCCGGTAAACGGAAACATTGGCACTTTACCGTGTGCACGATTGCCTGTTTGCGCATGCGGGCCCATACAGTACGCCTTTGGTGGATTAAAAATTAACGATTGATTCAAATGCTTCCTTTGGTTGCTTGCTTTGATCAAAGATATAAGGATAATTACTCTTTTTAAGTTTTGTGGTTAGATAACTTTCCTGCCCATCATCTGCACCAAATAGAGTAACTCCGGTAATTTTACCTTTATTTTTTCTAAAAATTTCAAAAAGTTGCTTATATATTTCTGCCTGTGTTTTTCTTATGTTTGAATTGAAATTTTCACTTAGAATGTCTGCAGGTTTTGCATTTCTTTTATAAATAGAGACGTCTAATTCTGTTATTTGAATTTTTAATCCCAAAGCACTGAAGCGATCAATAGCCTGTTGCAATAATTGGGCATTTATTCCATCAATTCCATAGTGGCACTCCAAGCCTATCCCATCAATAGGCACGCCGGCTTCTTTCCATTTTTTTATCAGCCTATACATGTTGTCGCTTTTTGTCTGATCATACATAAAATCGTTATAAAAAAGTTGTGCATTTGGATCTGCTGCCCTCGCATACTCGAATGCTTTTGTTATATAGTCTTCTCCGGCAATTTTATATAAAGAATCTGCCGGGTTAAATAACATCCCATTTTTATTAGAAATAGCTTCATTAACAACATTCCATGTATAAATTTTTCCTTTGTAATGTGTTAAGACAGTGTCTATATGATCTTTTAATCTTTTTAAAAGCAACTGTTTACTTACAGTTTTGTCCCCACCTTTATAAAACCAGTCAGGCATGTGATTTTCCCTATACCATACAAGAAAACTGCCCATCACTTTCATATTATTCGATTCCGCAAAATTTAGCAGGGTATTACCAGCCGTCCAGTTAAATACATTTTCTTTAGGGTGTAATGCATAGGGTTGTAAGGCTCTTTTAGCGCATATATAAGAAAACTGTTTTTTTATTAAATCTGCTCTCATCTTGTCTTTTAAATCTATTTCCGGGTTTATAGCTACCCCTACAAGAAAATAATTTTTATAGGCCTCCCTGAGTGTATTATCGGTTAAAGTATTCTTTTTGCTTTTTTTTAAAGGATGGTTAACATTAGACGAGAAATCGCTTTTTAAATCTTGAGGGGCTACCAAAAAATTGTAAGCACTATTTTTTGGTATCGCTATAAAGTAGCTTACTATAAATACAGCAATTAAAACAATTATTTTCATCGAATTTTTAAATCGCATATTTAGCAACTCACAACATTATTTAATCAATAATTCTTTTTGCAGACCTTTTTACTTTAATATTAAAGCCATATACTATATAGTAATGCATAACATTAATTACGGTTAAATAAATGATCAATAAGAATAAATAATCCATCGAATATGTACCACATAGAGACTCTGTTATGCCTGATATAATATTATAAATAAAAAAAGCCAATAAAGGCAAGGCAACTGTTCTGTCATATTGCCATATCTTTCTTATTTTATGCATAGTTTGCCATAAAACGGTTATATAAAGTAGAAGACCAACATATCCATAATCAAATAAAATAGAAAATAGCGTACTATGGGGCGTTAAGGATATTTCTGCAGTATCGCGATCCGAATTTATTGACCAAAATTTTGAGACCCCAGATGCATAATGCCCAAACATTCCCCAGCCAAAAACGTGCTGAAATTTAACCTGATAAAATTCGATAAATGAAAGAGTCCATTTCAAAGTCCTGTCGTTACCGGTAGCCAAATCTGAGCTTTTGCGGGATATAGTTTGAAAAAGACTTAAATTAGATAACCAAGGCAATAAAAAATAAAAAACCAGAGGCCCAAACATCACAAGCCAACACAACCACTGCCATTGCCTACCCAATTTACTGGAATGTCTAAAAAGCAATAAAAACAAGTTTATTAAGATAGGATAAAAAAGGGCACCTCTTGAATCTGTAAACAAAAGGGTCATTACAAAAATACCAGTGCAGAATCCCGATATATATCTATCTTTTGGGTAATACAATAAAAAAGAGAAGGATATAGCTAATGACCCTCCTACATATATGGCATAATTATTTATTCCCGTAGCTAAAGGAAAAACAACTCTCTTAATTGAAATGCCAAACTTCGAAAGCAACACGGCATCTGCAATATAACCTTCATTTGCTTCAGAACCAGAAATCGGAAGTTTTACATTACCAAAAAACAAAACTAAATTAAGAAGGCTAAACAATGCAAATGGCACTAAAATATAGTTCAGCACCAATTTCTTCCAGTCCCTGTGTTTATGTAAATGATAGAAAGCAATACCATTAATTAATAAAATTAAAAGAAGTATTAATAAAGATTGGGAAACTATATTTTCGAAAGGCGTATCCGGCTTGTTTGTTCTTATAATTCCAATAATAATAATAATAGCAAACAAGAAAAAAATTTTATTTGCTGAAATAACCTGATTGAAAGTAATATACTTAGGCGCTAAAATGTATTTAATTACCTGAGGCACCATTATTAAAATGGGTAATGCTACAAGAAAGTTTGAAATATGTTGCAAACCCATAATGAGTAAAAAAATTGCAAATACCGATAATTTCATATTTACTTAAACAAGCTAAAGGCTATATAAAATATAAAAATTAGTAATGCTAATAAAGTAGTTTTCTTCTCAAAATACCAAAATTTTGCATTTAAAGACCTATAAGAATACCTTGCCGCAAACCATGAATAAAATCCAAGGTATCCTATAATCATACCTGCCGGAATTGCATATACGCCTATATATTCTTTCAATAATAAGGCAGAAATTATATAGAGCAACCCTGAAACCCCATCGGCAATATGTGAAATTACATGATTTGTTGACAAATAAATTTGAATGTGCATTGCCCCATATCTTTGAACAAAAAAAGCAAAACCTAAAAGCATCCACATTGACTGGCTAACAAAAGGCACATTGCTATGAATGATATGCAATAATTCAGTTGAAAACATACCAATGAATACAAAGCCCAGCATAAAAGTTAAGTGGCTAAGGCTTACACCTCTAATCGCTATATTTAATAGTTTAGGCTGGTTGTTTTGAACCCGAAGTTGTGCTAATAAAGGTATTTTGCTATACAGAGGCGCCATTGAGACTATTTTTAACTGGTCAATTAACCTAAAAGCCATTAAATATGATGCTACAGAAGAAGAAGAACTGCTTTGCGCATAAACAATACTGGTTAAATTTGTTAATCCTATAGACATAAAGCTTGCAATCCCACTCTTCCATGCGGGTTTCCATATAGTTAAGAACATCTGCTTATCAAAAGGCAGCTTTTTAGATACGCTGTAATATATTCCATCATTAACCCTGTGACACAAGTACCAGTCTCTGAAAACAACTATTAAAAACCAAAACTGGGTAACCGCTACTAAATTTATTAAGGATGGCTTGTACAATAAAACCAAAATGCCCGAAACAATGCTGCCCAGCGAGGTTAATGCTTCCACGCGCCTTACCGTTGCTATTTTAAACAGCCCTTCAAGGAAATTCATATAGGTTTTACCATAAAATCTGATACAAGAACCAACAGCTACAATAACCCAACACCACCAGGCTTCATTAATATTGTTGGTAAGCCCTATCGGCTTCATCATTGACCATGTTCCAAATGTTCCCAGTAAAACAGCTAATATTAAAGTAAGCCACACGTAAGTATACTTCATGGTTGACACTACCCCGTGAAGCAGTGAAAGGTTGGGGGATAATTCGGTTGAGCTATCATTTTCGTTTGAAAAAACAAATGTCTTTAGTTCTTTGGCTCCTCCAAAAGCATAAGAAATATTACGGGAAAATGTAGTTCTAAACCCAAAATCGGCTATGCTAAGCAGGGTTAAAATGGTAGAAAATAAATACCATAACACTATATTTTCTGCGCTGAATTTTTTTAAAACAAGGGGTAATACTACAACAATATTTAATGCTTGCACTGAATAACTTGCCCAAGTGGTTATAGTTGTGGAGTTCCAAACTTTTTTAAACAATTTCATGAACAAGTCAAATTATATATTGAAGCCATTTTAGACAAATGGAATTGGTACAGCAAAATTTAAAGCAATGCTTTATTTATAACTGTTTTTTAATAAAAAAATACTCCTGCTTATAAGGCCCGATTGGTAAATAGTTATCTATCAATTTAGGGATTAATTGTAACGCAGTGTTTAAATCAGTTTTTACCATCTTTAATGCACTAAGTTCTTGCTCGTTCTTTATAGCTATAGCGTTTGCAATAATAAAATCAAACTTTAGCTCTTTTTGTTTTAACAGCATAATTTCCGATAAGAAATCAACTATATATTGCTCATCGTACAAAAACAGGCTGCTAAAATCTTTGCGTGGAAAAACCTCAAGTTTGCCACCTACACCCGCATTATAAACATTCACTCCTAATGAATTAAAAAAATGTTTCCCGGTTTCAAACTTCTCTATCATTTCATGCACTGTGGGGTTATGGTATTTTCTTCCTTTGCCAAAATATCGCGGGTCAAAATGATTTGGATCATGTTCGCTTGCCTCCCAATTACGGGAATTTAATTTTTTTACTTTTTGATCTTCAAAAGTCATGTCAACACCTATAAGATATATTTCAGTAAAACCAAGGTATGCTGCAATTTGCATACCCGCATTTATAACCGTTTTATTAATGCCGCAATTAGGCAAATCAGTTCTGTATTCAGATTTATCAGTATTTAACCAATATACATTTTCGCGGTTTTCTATATAGCTTTTAAAATTAACATTAGATGGGTGCAGGTCAGGAAAAAAAGCATATTGTACGCAAGGAAGTATTTCATTATTTATCTCGTTATACATATCTTTTATTACAAGATCATCTGTTACTACATAGAAGTCAGGCTTCCAGTTTAACCGTTCAAACATTAAATTAAACCGGTTAAAAGCCATTGTATATTCGTTTTTTAGTAAGTACAATGGTGTTATATTCAGGCTTGGGCCGTTACCAATTATAAAAACTCTTTTTCCTTTATACTTGTCTTTAAGATATTTCCATTTTTCAATATTAGCCTTATCT
Organism: Parafilimonas sp.; assembly: GCF_047606085.1. Classification (GTDB taxonomy): domain Bacteria; phylum Bacteroidota; class Bacteroidia; order Chitinophagales; family Chitinophagaceae; genus Parafilimonas. The sequence goes on along the minus strand of NZ_JASGEX010000189.1, from coordinate 11,567 downwards.
TTTTTTTGTACGAGGCGCTTTATTTTTACAATTGAATATTTTATTGTTCTGTCAACAAAAACTTTAATCCCATCATTTTTTATAGTGCTGATTCCTTTTGATATAAGCGACATTATCAAATGTTGTTTTTAAAAAGTGTATAGTAATCAACTTTGTCAAAAACCTGTAATTTACCATGTATGGTAGCATCCTTTATTATTCTTCCTGCTTTTTCAAAAGCCTCTCTTGCCATTGCGTAAGCAAGTTCTTCACCTTTATAATCAGGTATTCGCCAACCCATTCCTTTTTTGTAATATCCTTTTGTAAAGTGGTTGCTTTCATCGCCTGTAGATTGCACCAACTTGCCCGGCACGCCTTTCTGTTCATAGTTATGATCTTTACCAACAAGATAAACTTCATTAAATCCCATATAATAAGCAAGCTGAATACAGATATTGGTAACGCTATGCCCCCCCCATGATGTTTTAGTTAAATCTTCTGAAAATTTCGGCGTATAATCAGAGCGTATAAAAGTGATATTTTCTTTAAGTGTGAAATGTTTACGGGCATTCCAGTTAAAAAACTTCGGGAGTTTAAGATCATCAAAATCCTTCGTAAATTGCATTAATTGCACCGGTATATCATGTACAACAATGTAAGTTGGTATAAAACCATTTTGCGCAGAAGATAAATATATCCTGTTCATGCCAATGGTTATTTCATCTTTTAAAAGGCTTAAATCGGTTTGTTTAAGGCTGGGGCCATTGGCAACAATAAAACAGCGCCTTCCTTTGTGTATATTATGAAAAGATCTTATTTTATCTTTATTGGTTTTTGCTTTCCTGCCATTCAATCTCCATTCGATCAAATGAGGTAAATCTTTTACCCTTACTTTAAAAGCATTAATAATACGCTCTGCAGAAAGTTCATTAAAAGAGATATTCTTTAAATATTTAAAACGGCTCATTAAATTTTATTTTTCATTTCACTAGCAGCCTTTTTTCCCATAAATAAAAAGTCCGTACTGAAAGCTATAAAACTGTACCCTGCACTCTGTTTGTCTTTCACCAGGTTAAAATCGGGTTCTACTACATGATAACCCATAGAAATATTACCTGCAAGACAGGCATCTTCAAACTTTTTTAAAGCTTCTATCACTATTGGTTCATTATACTTCCCAGGTATGCCCAGCGACGCCGAGAGATCATACGGCCCTATAAATACGCCATCAATGCCTTCCGTTCGTATAATTTCCTCTATGTTATTTACTCCATCAATGTGCTCTATCTGCGCAATAACAACAAGGCTTTCATCCACCCATTTTTTATATTCGTCAAACCCAAAACCATAACGCTGGGCGCGGTTCAGGCCCACGCCTCTTTTTCCAACGGGGGGATATTTAGCATATTCAACAGCCTGCTTTGCTTCCTGCCCTGAACATATCATTGGAACGATTATGCCATCAGCCCCTGAATCGAGGGCCCGCTTAATAACTACTTCTTCGTTTTTGTACACCCGCACTAAAGCCGCCATATTATAGGATTGAATGAAACCTATTAATACCTGCAGTTCATTAAAATCTACGGCAGTATGTTCAAGATCAATGCAAAGCCAGTCAAAACCGGCGTTGGATAATACATCAATTACAACCTGGTGGCCAATAGTTATCCATGAACCAATGGTATTTTCTTTATGCTTAAGCCGCTGCTTAAGTGTTGTATTCTTCATAACTATATAGAAACTTTTATTACAATCTTTTTAATCAATTCCGGTTTATCACTTGTGCTAAATACTGGTGCATGCGCATCGCCGGGATAGAATATGGAAAAAACATTATTGCCGATTACAACTTCTCCCTGTTCCGGCACCCAGGTGAAAAAAGTAAAATCTTTTTCTGCATTATATGTTGTATGTGGCGCCAGTGCATCGTCAAGATTATGCCAATAAATACGTTCAGAACCTTTAATGCAATATTGAATATCTATAAGATGCCTGTGCGCTTCGTATCCAAAACCATTTTCACCCACTTTTGTTTCATATTCCATAACGATGGCTTTTGCAGTTGGCGTTAAAGGATATTCGCCCAGGGGTATTTCAACATCAGCCTGCTGAATAAACTTCAACCCTTCATAAAAATCTGTACTGATTGATTTATAAAATTCAAGATTAGACAAAACGTCAACGATCATTTTATGTGATTTAATGAATGATTACTTTAAATTTTTCCAAGCTTTTTCAGCATTAAGAATTCTGCCCAGTAAAAATCTTCCAAATCATCTATGTCCGCGGCTTCAAGCCTGTCTATGGCGAACATCATCGGGTTGCTGCCCAGCCTGTTTTTTATTTTATTATTGGTTTCTCTCGAAAAAATATAAAAACAGGAATTTTCGTGATAAATAGGCTCAAGGTCCTGCGTTCTTATCAAATGTGCAGGATCGTGGTTTACGCCTCTGCCGTCTGGCCAGTAAAAGCGTGTTTTAATCTCGGTTACCGAAAACAAGGCATCATGTTCTTTTTGTGCAAAAAAAGCTTCTATGGCTTTATCTATCGTTTTTGTTGTAAGCAGGGGGTTGGTGCTGTGTGTCTGCAGGTAATATTCGCCATCAGAATTGGCAAGATCGTATTCTATCAAAGGCTGTATGCTTACCATGTCTCCCAACAGGAAATCCGGCCTTTCAAGAATTTTCACCTTTTCAAAATTATCTTTTGCGCTTTTGGCTATTTCCCGCGAATCGGTATTTACAACGATTTCATCAATATACCTGCTGTTGCTTAATGCTTCCATCACCCAATGAAAGCAGGGCTTGCCTGCAAGCGGGCGTATGTTTTTATTGGGCACACGTTCAGAATGCCCTTTCATAGGTACCAGTGCTTTTACTGTTTGCGACATTAAATAGAAACTTTTATGGTTATTTTTTTTATCAGTTCAGGCCCGGTAATATAATGCTGCGGGCTGTGGCCGTCTTCAGGAAACATGATGGCAAATATGCCGTTGCCTATGTCCACATGTGTGCCCTGCGGCGAGGGGTCTTTATAAAAAGTGCGGTCTTTCTTTTCATCGTAAGGTATACGTATGTTCATGCCCTCTATATCAGACCACTTCACCCTTTCCATGCCCCGTACAGGATATTGAATGTCTATTACATGCTTATGCGCTTCATAACCCCGTTCAAAAAGCTCAACTGTTTTATACTCGCTCACAACAGCCTTTACATTTTCATTTATCGGGTATTCGCCCAAAGCTATGGATGCGTCTGCATTTTTAAGAAATTCAAGCCCTGCATAAATATCAGGCGATAAAGCTTTATACGTGCCGATATTGGACAGAGTGCCAACAACCATTAAAATTAGTTTAATTGTGTATCGAAATATTCCTTAAGCCAGCTTTTAAAAGTATCATCAGGCGGGGTAAGGTCTTTAAAAATTTTACCCAGGCCTTTGCTTAATATTAGGCCTAACCGGGTATCTACATTTTTTTTGTCTTTGCTTAAAGCGGTGATATAGGTGTCAAGAGAAATATCCGTTATATGAGCACCTTCCCATATTTGCTGCACTAACTCACGCACATCATCTCTTACTGTTTCCGGAATATAACCTTTCTTCACGGAAATAAAATTGGCCATATCCATGCCATAGCTTACTGCAATGCCATGCGGTATGCGGTAATTGGTAAGCGACTCTATGGCGTGGCCAAAAGTGTGGCCATAATTAAACACCTGTCTTTCCTTTTTATCAAACTCATCAATTTCAATATAGCTTTTCTTAATGGCAAGGCTGCGCGCAATAATGCCTTTAAGCACCTCTTTATCCTTTAAGGCAAAAGGATAATCGTTTTTAAACCGCCTGAAATCTTCTTCGCCCGATACAATAAAATAGTGCAGCATTTCACCGAGGCCTGATTTTAATTCAGGCAATGAAAGCGTGTTTAAAAATGCAGTATTGATAAAAATTTTATTGGGAGGATAAAACCCGCCAACCTGGTTTTTATACTGGTTGAAATTAATGGATGTTTTGCTGCCGATGCAGCTATCGCCCTGAGCCAGCAAAGACGTGGGAAAGAAATACCAGTCAACACCGCGATACAGTATAGAAGCCATAAACGCTGTAAGGTCTTGCGTGATGCCGCCTCCAATGGCTATAAGGCGGTGGTTTTTCCTAAACCCGTTATCAATCAGTTCCTGTATTACAGGCATGGCGCCCTGGTAGCTTTTCTGCTTTTCGTTTGCATCAATGCTTATGTGATAATAATTATTGAGCGTTTCTTCCAGGTCGGTTTTATACAAATCCTGCACCTTCCTGTCTATAATGATAACATCGCCTTTCTTTAAAACTTCCTGTAATGTTTTTTTAGTGCCGTCAATAAACAGCACTTCATAATCGTGTATAGATGATTTTACCGTGAAATTATACATTGCAATATCCTCCGTCTATAATTAAGTTCTGGCCGGTTAAATAGGAATTAAGCTCGCTGCAGAGAAACAAAACAAGATTGGCAATTTCGTAAGGCTGCGCGAACCTTTTAATAGGAATTACTTCAGCCAGTTTTTGTATTTCTTCCGGTGTATTGGTATTGGCTGTAAGCTCGGTTAATGTAAAGCCCGGGCCCACCGAATTTACCAGTACGCCTTCAGCAGCAAGTTCCACAGACAGGGTTTTTGTAAGGCCGGCTATGCCCCATTTTGTTGTAGTGTAAATACTGCGGCCGGGCCTTGTTATGGCGCTCCAGATAGAAGTTATATTCACAATACGGCCATAGCCATTCTTCTTCATCAGTTTGCTGGCTTCCTTTGCCACGGCATAAGGCGCTTTAAGATTTACGTCTGTTAACAGGTTATAATCTTCTATTGTTGTTTCCGTATTAAGATTAATCTTATTAATGCCTGCATTGTTAACCAGTATATCAATCCTTTCAAACTGAGACAGGCTATTGCTGAACTGAAGAATAGTTGCTTCCGAAGAAAAATCGGCCTGCAGGTAATGCAGGCTTTCAATTTTATTTTCAGCGTTCAATCTGTCAATCTCTTCTTTTCGCGTTCCGGTAACATACACAGTGGCGCCTGCATCAAGAAACTTATCGGCAATAGCTTTGCCAATGCCTCTTGTGCCGCCTGTAACCAATGCTGTTTTTCCTGTAAGATCAATAACCACTTTCGATTGCGTATCGGGCATGTTTTTTTAGTTTACAGGTATTGCAAGAAAATCTTCATCCGTTGACAAATAGTTTACGATAACATGGTTCAATATCATGTGCACATCTTCTATCGGGCCATAATCGCCTTTTGGGTTTGGCGTGTATAGTGGAATGGTGGAAATTTCTTTCAGCTTACCTCCTAAAAACCCTGTGAAGGCAATGGTAGCGCCGCCTAATGAATTGGCAAATTCAGCCGCCTTAACCAGGTTAGGCGAATTGCCGCTGGCAGATATGGCGATCAAAACATCGCCTTCTGTGAAACGCCCCCTAAGCTGCTCTACAAAAATATCATCAAACGATGTATCATTACCCACAGCCGTAATGATAGGCGCATTATCTGTTAAGGCAATAATGCGCGGGCGGAATTTTGTAAAATACCTTACAAAAAAACTAAAATCAGCCTGCATGTGCGAAGCGGTGGCAGCGCTGCCGCCATTACCAATTACATATACTGTTTTGCCGTTTTTAAAAGCAGTTATCATTGCGTCTATAACTTTTGTAAGCACTGCAGCGTCTATCTGTTCAAGGATGCTGGTAAGGCGGTCTTTATAACCGGCCAGGTAATTTGTTACTTTTTCAGAGTTTCCCATATTATATTTTTTAAAATTAAAAAAATAATTAACTATTAATATTCTTGCTACTGTTAAGTTAAGTGTAAGCTGTGAATAGTGAGTAATTACAGGAACACACTCACTGCTTACTTTAAATACGACAATTCATCATTAACATAACAACTCTTGATAAAATAATGTTCAAAAATTAAAAATCTTTTTGCTGATATACAGCATCTATAATTCGCATCAGTTTAAGCGCATCATCGGAGTTTCCGATTGTGATTGGTGTATCCTTTTCAATTGCACTAAAGAAATGATCCATTTCATAGCGCCAGCTGTTATTGCTCACATATTTGGTTAATACTTCATCCTTCCATGTTGCCGCAGGGGCTGTTGATCTGTTTCGTGCCACAGACAATACTTCTTCTCCATAAGCCATGGTAGAAGTAATGATGCCATTCAATACCATATATCCTTTTTCCAAAAATATTTCGAGGGAGAAGAGATGTCTCCATTGCGTCATAGTTGAATGCAGGGAAGCCACCTTGCCTGTTTTGGAATCTTTCAATATTACAAAAGCATTGTCTTCCACATCCATGTGCCAATACAGGTTAGACACCTCAGCTTTCACCACATCATAATCGCCTGATAAATACAGGAACAGGTCGAGCATGTGTATGCCCTGGTCAAGTAATATACCGCCGCCGGCCAGTTCTTTTTTGGCACGCCACTGATTAAAATAATCTTCGGTAACGCTTTTACCATAGCGGCCTCTTAACCATAAAACTTTACCGTAGCTGCCGCTGTCAATCATTTCTTTCATGCGGATAACACTATCGTGGTGGCGGTGGTTAAAACCGTACATCAGCTTTTTGCCACTTTTTGCTTCAGCTTCTTTTATTTCTTCTACCTCTTTAGCGGTAAAGGCAGGGGGTTTTTCGCAAAAAACATGTTTGCCTGCATTTAAAGACCTTATAGTAAGATCTTTATTTAAAAAGTTGGGTGTGCAAACTATTACTGCATCAATTTCCGGGTGATTGATAATTTTTTCATGCGATACATTGGGAATGCCTTCGAGTTCTTCTTTCAGGTTAGGCTCGGAAACAGCAGTTATGGCAGCGCATTTTAATTCATTAATGGCCTGATGACGTGTTTGGCCCATTTTACCATAACCAATTATGCCTGCTTTAAATTTCATAGTTATAATATTGGATTTGATTTAAAAGATGATTAAATAATTATAGATTTTTTATAAGATTTTCCACGGCGTCAATTTCCATTTGCAGTTTACCTTCTTCGGCATACGATCCAAGATGTGGCGTTAAAATAATATTATTCAGATCACATAAAGGTCCGCTGTAAGGTTCCTCCGAGAAAACATCCACTGCAGCGCCAGCCAGCTTTTTTGTTTTTAATGCATCGTATAAAGCCGCTTCGTCAACCACACCGCCTCTTGATATATTTATAATGAAAGCATTGCTTTTCATTATGGCTATTTCATTAATGCCGATAACAGGCGTCTTATCCTCATTACCCGGCACATGTACTGTTATAATATCGGCTTTTTCAAGCACGGCATTAAAATCCGCCAATTGCACACCGGTTTTACTGCTCCATTCTTCATTCTTTATCAAATCAAAACCAATGACAGGATTACCTAACCCACGAAACATTTCTGCTACCAGGCGGCCAATGCGTCCCAGGCCAATTACACCAATTATCTTATTGTAAAAAAGGTTACCGGTTTGCTTTTTCCATTGTTTGCTTTTAAGCGCGGCGTCAGCCTGCGGAATTTTACGGAGCAAAGAAAGTGTCATGGCAAGTGTTAATTCTGCCACACTGCGCGTTGGCCCGTCAGGCGTATTTACAACAATAATTCCTTTTTGCCTGGCATATTCAAGGTCAACATTATCCATGCCAACGCCAACGCGGCTGATACATTTTAGATTGGGCAATGCATCCATTACCCTTGCAGTTAAGGGTTCTACACCGGCTACAATACCTACACAATCTTTTGCCAGGTCTATCACTTCGTCTTCCGTTAATTTTCTTCCGTAAGGGTTGTTTATAACTTCAAAGCCATTGGCTGTTAATATGTCAATTGGCTGCGGCCCAACCTGGCCAAAGGATGAAGGAGATGTGAGGATTTTTTTTTTGTTCATTTTATAATAATAATTTAGGGATATTGTTGGATATTATTTTTTGTTTTTACCGTAGCCGTAACCATAACCGTAACCATAGCCGTAACCATAGCCGTAACCATATCTGTACGAAGCGCCCTGCTTTACATCATTCACTACCAGATACAACGTATTAATTTTGTTATTGTCAACCAAATCATTCACTATATCAAGGCTTCTTTTAAAAGAATATCCCTGCCGTACAACATACAGGTTAACATCGCTATGCCGGCTTAATATCTGCGCATCAGTAACAGCCCCAATGGGAGGAGAATCTATTATGATTATATCAAATTCTGCTTCCAACGCTGAAAACATTTCTTTCATCTTAGGCATCATTAATAATTCAGCAGGATTGGGCGGGATGGGGCCTGAGCTTAAAACAAAAATATTATTATGGTCCTTATATTCTTCAATATAGCTATGTATATTCCTGTTGTCAGAAATGATATAATTTGTAAAGCCATTGCTGTTGGGCATATCGAGCATATTTGAAAGCTTGGGCTTACGCAAATCCATTTCCATTAGTAAAACTTTCTTGCCGGAGTAAGCGTACACCTGCGCCAGGTTTACAGACACAAAGGTCTTTCCTTCACCAGTCATGGTTGATGTAAGCAATATTTTGGGGCACTTTTTACCAGACACAAGAAAGTCCATATTGGTTCGAAAAATACGAAACTGTTCTGCCAATACTGAACGGGAATGTTCTTCTTTCAATACCTCATTCACTTTATCGCTGTGGCCTATTTCTGCCAGTATGGAGCAATCTGTATTATTAACAATATCTTCTTTTGATTCTACGGTTTTATTTAAAGCAGATTTTATGACAATAAAGGCAAACGGCAGGGCAAGGCCTGCGAATAGGCCAACGGCAAGCACCATAAATTTAGAAGGGAAATAGGGCTTAAACTCTGATTTAGGCATAGCTATAATACTGGCACTGGGTATATTTGAAGCTTTAGTAATAGCTGTGGTTTCCTCCTGCTGTAATAAAAACAGGTAAAGCGCCTGTTTCACGTCCCTTTCCCTTGAGAGATCAACATACTGACGTTCCTGTACCGGCACGTTGCTCACAATGTTATTAATCTGGCTGTTCTGGTTTTGCAGGTTGCTTTTGGTTATTAAAAGTGCTTTTTGCTGATTCTCAAGATTCTTTACCATGTCGCCACGCACAGCAGCTAACTGGTTATTTATACCTGTAACTAAAGGATTATCCTCTGTAGTGGAAAGTAAAAGTTTATCCCGCTGGCTGATGAGCGTATTATATTTTTCAACCAGTGAAATAAAATTAGGGTCTGTGTTAATGAGCGCCGGAATAGGCCGCCTGATATCTTCTCTTACGCCATCCAGCATCATCTTTACAATATTCAGTTGTACATCTACTTCATTCAGTTTATTATAATACTCACTGGCATTGCTCACCAGGGCCTTGGATTGCTCTTCAATATCTGCCAGCTTATTTTTTTGTTTAAAACCCTGGATGTTTGCCTCGATATTATTCAAGTCTGCGGATACAATAGTTACCCTGTCTTTTATAAACGCCAATGTGCTGTCGGATATCTTATTTTTTTCATTAAGATTGCGCTGAATATATACATCAATCAGCTTTTGCAGTATTTCCTCACCTTTTTGCGGTACGGTTGTATTTAAAGCTATGCTGATAATATTTGACTGATCATCGGGTATGCTTACAGTAAGATCCGGCGACAAGTTTGTTACAGTTGCATCTACTGAGCTCAAGGAAACAGCATAAGATTCTCCCTGGAAAGGCAGGCCGGTTTTTGAAAATACAAGCACACCTGCGGAAGTAATAATTGTGTCGCCTAATTTAGCCTTTGAATTACCAATATCTATATCGCCGCTTGCTAAAACAAATCCATTATGATCAGCATTGAACTTTATATTAACCTTTGAAGGCAGTATGGAATCATTCAAAGGAATAAAATCAACTTTAAAAGGGCTTTGCCCATACATTTCAGACGACTTAACAGAACCTTCATTATAATATATTACATTAAGGTTAAGGTCTTTTACTACTTGTTCAACAAGGTCCCTCGTTTCCAGTATGCCAAGTTCATCACTTACATTGCTTTTTATGCCGAACAAGTTGCCAAGCTGCTGCATTTGGGAACCTCCAATAAAGGAAAAGGCTGAAGTGCTACCGCTTTGATCGTCTTTGATCAATACCTGTGCATGAACCTTGTAAGAAGGAGTTGTGTACCAGATGTAAACTACGCTTAAAAGCAGGCAGATAAACAGGCAAAAGGCAAATAGTTTCCAATGATCAAGGATTCGTGCAATAAGCTTTTGCACATCAAAATCATCTTCGTCTTCAGATTTTACTTTTTTAAAGTCATTCATGCAATTTAATTATTTAACTCTTGTTGCGACTACTAACATTATTGAAAGCAGGGAAGCGAGAATGGTGATATTCCTATTGCGCACGGCATCGGTGCTTGCTGCTTTTGATTTATTGGGCTCCACATATACCACATCGTTGGGCTGCAGATAGAAGTAAGGCGAGCTCATTATTTCTTTTGAATTGAGGTTCAGATGAACCATGTTTTTTTTGTTATCCAGGGTATCACGTATTACCAGCACATTCTCCCTTCTTCCATAAATAGTGAGATCCCCGGCCTGGCTTAAAGCATCAAATAAAGTTACTTTTTCAGTAGGCATTATATAGGTTGCCGGGCGGGCTACTTCACCAAATACAGTAATTTTAAAATTGCTGAACTTTACATTTACAATAGGGTCTTTTACGTATTTCTGCATGGCTGTGCGGACAACTTCCCTTGCCTCAACCGTTGTATTTCCTTCCAGTTTTAATTTTCCAACGAATGGCAATTCAACATCTCCGTTTTTATCAACAAGATAACCAGATACTGTTTGCGGTTGCAAACTTGCAGATGATCCAATCGCCTGTGTTATTACATTAGGGCTGTTTAATAAAGCTGTAATATCCGGGTCAATGGTTTCTATTGTAATATTCAATAGATCATCCGGCTTGATTACAGGGCTTTTAAAAGCTTGTGTTTGCACGGAAGTGCGATAAACAGTATCTGGAAAATCTGTGAAATAAGGTATATTTTTATAGGACTTGCATGATGAAAAGCCAATACAAAAAAATATAAAATATATAAACAGCCTTAAAATATTACAGCGGAATATGGTTTTCGTTAGCTGGTTGTTTCGGGAACCTTTGTTAATCACAATTAATGTATTTAAATAAATTCAAATTAAAAACAGATTGGCTAATAAATCAAAATGAAATTAGTATATAATGAAATTTTTCAATATTATTATAGCCCTTGCATCAGCAAGTTCTTTGCCAATGCATCCTTTACATCAAAAATAAAAGCATTATTTTTTTATGCCACATAAAACCCATTTCTAAAAACTCCTGGTGAGCAACTGCAATTATAATCGCTGCATAATTTTGATTATACTCCTCTCTGGATAAAAATGTGCAAACATTGATTTGCCAAAGTACAAATCTATTCTTATTGCCAGCCTTACATTAAGTAAAGCAAGCAATAAAACATAACCACTGGCACGTCATTCCCCCAACGCGTCGGGGGAATGACGTGCAGGAATGTGAGATCATCTTACAATCCTATAAAGCAGGTGCAAACAGCCAATGCACAAATTCATCCTGTGTTT
>NZ_JASGEX010000188.1:0-4127 GCF_047606085.1 Parafilimonas sp. | reverse complement strand
TTTCATTCGTACAAGTTTATTTTTTCAGTTGCCTCATGGAACGCCCTGATGTACATTCCCCTGTGTGTTGAATACATTTTACATGGGCGTTTCATTCGTATATATTTGTTTTTTCAGTTGTCTCATGCCTGTCCCGAACTTGCTTCGGGAGACCCTCGCTATGCACATTCCCCTGTGTGAGAAAAAATTATCATGCTCGGTTTCATTCGTACAAGTTTGTTTTTTTAATGACCTCATGCCTGTCCCGCACTTGCTTCGGGAGAACGCTGCAAATAATCATTTCCCTGTATGAGCAAACATATTATGCTCCGTTTCATTATTATAGTTTCAACTAAATGATATATTTTGCACCTGTTCATAAGTGAATATATATTCACTTATGAACAGGTTGTTCAGTTTGCAATTTTATGGAATAAAACTTGAGAAACAGAATGTTAAGCGGCTCTATTTAGTGAAAAGCGGCTGCTTGGAAGCAGCAGCAACCCTTCATTTTTGTTATTTTTACAGTTGCATTAAGCTAGCCAAACAGGCCCCTTGCAAGGAATACGGATTAAACACATATTTATGACAGAGAGTGTTATCAAACCTTCTTTCATAAAAAATGCAGATGCTGAATTATTTCAGCAATTACGGAAAGAAGTAAACATAACAGTTAGCAGATTGGAAGAAAAAAGAAGACCGGGAATTATTGTAAAAGCCATTCTTTTTCCTGCCCTCTATATTTTATCATATTTAGCAGCGCTTTACTGGGCTTCCAATGCTACCATTTATTATGCATGTTTTTTTTCAATGGGTTTTTTGCTGGTATTAAATTTTTTAAACCTGATACACGAGGCTGTTCACAACACCTTGTTCTCCAGCAAGCGTATTAATAACTGGTATGTTCATTTCTTTGACCTGATGGGTGCTAACAGCTATATATGGAAGATAAGGCATATCCGGCTTCATCACAATTATCCCAATGTTATGGGATGGGACAGCGATTTTGAACAAAGCCAGCTGGCAAGGGTGTTTCCGCATGCGCCTTTTTCTAAAATGCATCAATACCAGCATATTTATTTACCGCTATTCTATCCTTTATATCTTATTAACTGGCTTTTAATAAGAGATTTTAAAGATTTCTTCAATAAGAATAAACTGGTTTGGAAAGTTATAGACCACATACCTGCTATAGAATATATTAAACTGTTTATTTTTAAAATAGCTTTTATACTCTATACCATATTGGTTCCTGTGCTATTGTTTAATGTAAGCTGGGGTCAGGCAATAATAGCTTTTTTAATCATGTTGTTTACGGCAAGCATTGTATCGTTGCTGGTGTTGCTTTCGCCGCATGCCAGCACCGAAAGTGAATACCCGATGCCTGACGAGAACGGGCAAATGCCAATGGCATGGTTTCGCCACCAGCTAAGCTGCACTAACGATGTAAGTGAAGACAACTGGTTTATACGTTTCTTTATGGGTTGTTTTAATTATCATATTGCGCATCACTTATTTCCCGCGGTAAACCATGTTTTTTATCCTGAAGTAACACAAATTATACGGGCGTTTGCGGCGAAAAACAGTTTGCCTTACCGGCAGTTTCCATTATTTAAATCGTTGCGCAACCATTATAGATTATTACGCACAAACGCATTTCATGAAAATATTTTTGAGGAAACCATGTAATAACCAGTGAATAGTTGATGACGAATAAAAGAAACGGTACAATATCGTTTCTTTTATTTTTTATCATAGATTTCCATCAAATGTATATTTAAAATCCACCAGCCATTTCTCATTCCGTTTTATAACCTTCACTTTGCGGGCCATCTTGTCATAAGAATTGGCATAATTAATTATATGGGTTGAGTCATTTATGGTTTCATCAGAATTGATGATGATGGAAGCGCCTGCATAATTATGCTTGTCATCAGCAGGTTTAAAATCGTAATCGCGTTTAATTTTCAACAGGTCTTTATTGTTAACGCTGTCATCAATCATATAAAAAGCTGCTTTCTTAAAATCGCCTTTCAGGCAGGCGTCAATAAATTCCCGGCCTCCTTCCAGGGCTGTTGTTGCCGCAGGATAATTGCTTGTATTGCAGGCAAAAAGCAAAACCACAAACACAATAGCGACTAAAAAAGGCTTGATTGTTTTCATCGGCACCAAAATTACAGTCAAAAAATTTGTTGGGGAAACTTTGGCAATATGGTTGATTGTACCTAACATCGTTACGGGATATTTTACAGGCTAACGTGCTATGGAACATTTGCTGTATCCCGCAATATTTTTCGTTTATTATTGTTTACATGCTCCTGTAATTTTCCGAATAATGCCGGAGAAAAACACCCCTTGCAAACTGCAGGTTTCGCGTTCTTATGCAAAAGGCGGCAAGGTAAATTTGAATATCATTTTACATAACCATACAGCCGAAAGGTTTTTAAGGCAGGCCAAAAATTATACTATGTTCAACACCCCTGTTCTTGATGTGGCTATTGGGCTGGTTTTTATTTTTCTGTTATACAGCTTTCTTGCCACATCCATCAATGAAGCCATTGCAACGGGTTTATCGCTGCGGGCAAGAATGCTGAGGAAAGCGATTGCTTTACGTATGCTTTCCAATACAGTTGAGGAAAATAAAGTGCTCAATTTCCTGAAAGGTTTCGCCGCGATTTTTACAGAGATCGTTTACATGTTTACCGGCCCCCCTGAAAAAAAAGGAAGCCAGAGAAATATTGGCGACCAGTTCTATGCGCATCCGATCATTAAGAATTACAGTTCGAGCAGTTTTTTCAGAGCGCCCTCCTACCTCGCCGCTTCTAATTTTGCCATCATCCTCATTGAATGCCTGAAAGAAGACTTCAATAATAAGATGGCTGAAATAGCGGCGCAAAAAATAAATGATAATAAAAGATGCGGCAGCAGATGTGCATCCGCCTTCTTCTGTTTCAGGCATTTCAGCCCTGCAAATAAAGCTTGCCACCAGTTCATCAACTGCCAATGCTGAAAAATTTTCAACCTGTATAAATGATACATGCAGCCATTTTCACATTAATACACCGGCACGCGCCTTATGCTTTTTAGCACAGGTGGGCCATGAAAGCGGAGGCTTGTTTTATACAGAAGAATTAGCCAGCGGCAGCGCGTATGAAGGCCGGGCAGATTTGGGCAACACACAGGCCGGCGATGGTGTGCGTTATAAGGGCCGCGGACTGATACAAATAACCGGCCGTGCAAATTATGCAGCTATAAGCAATGAACTGGGTATTGATTGCGTGAAAAACCCTGCCCTCCTGGGAGGAAAAAATTCCAATGTTTGCACACCGGAACAACTGAAAAATGCCGCACTGAGCGCCGGCTGGTTTTGGAATTCACGCAAACTGAACGACATCGCTGACAAAATTGATATAACCAAACCAATTGAAGACGATTCAAACCTTAGCCAGTTCAAAGCAATAACCAAAAAAATAAACGGCGGGTATAATGGTTTATCAGACAGGGTTGCACG
The DNA here is from genome assembly GCF_047606085.1 of Parafilimonas sp. GTDB lineage: Bacteria > Bacteroidota > Bacteroidia > Chitinophagales > Chitinophagaceae > Parafilimonas. The sequence continues at coordinate 637 of NZ_JASGEX010000188.1, read as the reverse complement.
CTATAAAGCGGGCGTTAGTTTGTTCAGCTAACAAAGCCAGGTTATACATATTCAGGCGCAAATACAGTAAATTGCACAGCCCTGCATTCGGTAAAATACAATTATGGTTTCTGATAACGATACAATCATCAGTACTGCAAATACAAACAATTCAAATTTATGCCTGGAACATTTACCGGCTTATGCCAAATATATTCTGAAGCATAAGCCTGATGTTTTTCCAAAAGTTCATCTGTATTTTTTAAAAAGAATAAGGCTGCCCATATTAAACCTGGCAGGCATAGATGAAGAAAAGCTAACAGCCATCTTATTAAAACATAGCCGCGCATTATTAATTGCCTGCGTAAAAAATAAAGTGGTCAATGTGGAAAAATGCTTTACTGAAATATCTTCTTTTATTTCAGTAAAGCAAATTACAATAGATGATATTATTCTTTACAGCCTCATACAACAATACACTTTTAAAGAATTCATTAATGATTATACAAGCGAGGCTGCTTTAAGCAATAATCTTTTATAGGTATAGGCGTTTAGGTATCAGGCTTGTTTAGCCTTTTCGGTTCGTAAGTTGCCATCCTTTTTATCAGTGTATCAAATATTGTATTCATACTGTTTCTTCTATTGTATCTAAAATGAT
>NZ_JASGEX010000187.1:0-29502 GCF_047606085.1 Parafilimonas sp. | reverse complement strand
CTTTTCAGGACACACGACTATACCAACATGGCGCAGGCTACGAGGCTCCTTGCCAATGACATTGGCTCCCTCTTATTTATGATAACATAGAACACAACAGCCCTGCCCTTTAGGGGATGGGGGGCTAAGTTTAAAGAATGGCTAACATTGAAAAAATACAGTCCTGCAACTGTTGCAACAACAGTAAGAATAATGAAGTTGTTTGAAGCCTGGGCAGTAACAGAAAATATTTTTGAATTAGAAGAAATCTGTTACCAGGAAATAATGTGGTAGTGTTTCAGCAATATGTTTGAAACCGTGCTCAATTTTCTTTATGTCGTCAATGAGTTTTTTCACTGTCAGGAAGTGTCGTTATACTTGCCACTAACGGCCCGGTATTTATGCAGGCAGGGCATTCAGCGTAGTGTCAGCCCGAACTGCTGGCGATTTGAAAAACAAAAGATAAAAATATGAATAAATGGTATCCCTTTGGCTAACCCCTCCATTGCTGTTCGATCGCTGCTGCATAGTTTTGCGGCAGCAGTAAGTGTAAGTTTTCTTTAGATGTGCTGTTGATATTTTCGAACAGGTAGTTAAGCCAAAGGGATACGGAACAACGGCTAATTGCGATTTTGGCATTGGCTGCAGGTCAGCAGAAACACCACCTCCCAACAATTTATATATTTTCATCAATTCGATTTTACCCAGCCCATCATTGTCACCGGATATGATTAACACAGGCGCAGTAATGTTCGCGATATTGGAGTCGCCGAAGTCGAATGGCTTACCGGCGAAAGCAATCATCTGCTCTATGAAGCTTGTCCACTTTGATGTATCAGGTGCAATTGCATTGTATGCAGCGTGCATAAGGCTATTCGCAAAACGTTCAGGCTTCCATGATTTAAACACATTTTATTTCAGGCAGCCTGCCCTCGCCATATACTTCGTAATAAACTTTGATGCCATTAACAGGCGCGTAACCACTGTTGGAAGGTTTGATTTGTTGCGCGTTTAATCGCATTAACTTTAAACAAAGAAACAGCAACCCCGCATAAATAACCTGTGAACCTGTGAACTCTTAAACTTTAAACATTAAAACACTTCCGCAATCATACATCTTGCACTGCCGCCGCCATTCATCTCAATGGTATCAAGTTTCGAATAAATGATGCGGTTATATTTTTGAAGACTGCTTATTTCTTCATAGGTAAGCGATTTATGCGCCTGCTCCGACATAACCAGTATCTTCTCCCCTTTTTTATTTTCCAGTTGCAGCATATTGCCTGCAAAGCGGTTCATCTGCTCAAAAGAAATGGGCATTATTTCCTTACCTGTATTCTGTATTGTTGTTACAACCGCATTCCGTTCCTTGGCATCTTTAATTGAATCAAGGCAAATAACCACATACGCATCTGCAATGCTCATCATAACATTGGTATGATAAATTAAGTTGCCGTTGGCATCGGTTGCCGTAAAACTGCAGGGCGTATAATTCATCCTGGCACAAAAATCTTCCAGTGCGCTTTTGCTGGTCCTTTCAGAAAGGCAGGCATAGGCAATTTTACTTTTACGGTCTAAAACCATACTGCCGGTTCCTTCAAGAAAGATATTATCCTTTTCGTAACCTGTTAAATCAATGATTCCGGTAACACTGAATTTATCTTTAATCATATCCAACACGGCCTGCTTTCTTTCTGCCCTGCGGTTGGCGGCATACATGGGGTATAATATAATAATGCCGTTATGAAATGATATCCAGTTATTGGGAAAAATAGAATCCGGCGTATGTGGTTCAGGTGTATCATCCACAACAGTAACCTCTATATCATTTTCGCGCAATTTGGCAACAAAAGCATCAAATTCTTCCAGGGCTTTTACCTGCGCCGCTTCTGCATTCCCCGGCGCCTGGAATTTATTGCTGACCGCAGTTTCCGCATTATAGGCAAAAGCAACCGGGCGCACCATTAAAATTGTATTTGTATTTTGCATACGTGAATAATTTTTGGTTTCACATTTTAATCTGGTTACTTAATTCAGCAATGGCTCTTCCTGCAAATATTCCGATAGCAATAAAGAAGCCGTTTTAAATGCTTTATATTAAAAGGTACTAAAAAAATTTGAATTACTGTGGCAGAACAATTAAATGCGGCGCCTATTCTGCATTTCCATCCAGGCTTTCTTCTTCAAGGTCGAGCCTTTTTTCAACGAACCTTAAAATATCATCATCAAAGTCGGGATGCCTGCGGAAAGAATGCAGTACAGATCGTTCTTTTTCTGAAACATTCAGCATAACCGCTTTAAACTGCGTTATTATTTCCATGGCTTGTTTACGGGCGCTATCACCTTCATTCGATTTATATAAAAGTGCTGTTTTATGTTTTAAAAACTCATACTTCTGCTTCAGCAATATATTGTTCTGAACATGCTCATGGTAGGTTGCCTGCATATTGCTTACAGCAGTTTTATTCAGTGCAATTTCCAGTTCGAATATTTGCTCATCCTCTGTTTTATTTACAGGGGTACCGTCTGGCTTTACCTTTCTTATAATCCAGGGCAGGGCAAGCCCCTGTCCTACCAGTGTAACAATAACTACTGTGAATGTTATAAATAAAATAAGATTGCGGTTGGGAAAGGCCTGCCCGTTAACAGCAAACGGAATTGCCAGCGCTGATGCCAGCGAAACAACACCCCGCATGCCAACCCAGCTTAGCACCAGCGGGTTTCTCCAGCCTGGTTTATTATAGGCAACTGTTATATACCGGCTGATAAACCTTGTAAATATTACGGAAAAAAAACCGGCAATAGTTCTTGCAAAAATTACCACAAGGCAAATAGTTAAAGCAACAGATAAAGCACTGAAAAACGGCAGGCTTTGTATGCCTTTTGCTATTAAGGGAAACTGTAAGCCAATCAGGAAAAAAACAATAGCATTTAATATGAAAACAATGGCCGACCAAAGCGCACCGGATTTAAGCCTGCTTTTATGCGAAAACACAAAATGATGCTGATACGCGATATACAACCCGCCGCTTACCACAGCCAGTACGCCCGAAACATGAAATTCTTCAGCCGTAAGATAAATAGCATACGGTATTACCAGCGTTAAAGCCGTGTCTATGTTGGCGGTGGTGGGCAGCCATTTATACACCATATAAAATAAAAACCCGAATGCAAGCCCGATGGCAATACCGGCAACCGTTACCCAGATAAAACTGCCTGCCGCTTCGTACCAAACAAAATGATTGGTGGATATGGCGGCTAATGCAACACGAAAAAGCGTTAAACTCGTTGCATCGTTCAACAGGCTTTCGCCTTCCAGTATGTCTTTTGCGCCTTTAGGCAACGGTGCGAATCTTAAAATGGCCGTGGCTGCGGCTGCATCGGGCGGCGATATAATAGCGCCCAATAAAAAACCCTGTGCCAGCGTAAAGCCGGGTATCAGCCAGTAACTTACAAACGCAACAGCGGTAGCTGTAAACAAAACAAATCCAAATGCCATTGCCGTAATAATGCGCCGCCATTTCCATAACCCTTTTAACGACATATTTTGCGAAGCGTCATATAAAATGGGTGGCAGTATAACAAGGAATACAACCTGGGGATCTATATGAACAATTGGCACAACCGGGATAAGCCCAACCATCAATCCTGCAAGCACAAGAAAAATGGGATAGGCTATTTTTACTTTCTGCGCTATAAGCACCAAAAAGCACACGCTCACAATTAACCCGATGCAAAGAAGAATGATATTTTCCATTTATATTTTTAAGTATTAGCAATGGTAAGATATAATAATTTCATTTCTTATTATACCTCCTTATCAAAAAGGCAATACTTTACAAAATGCTAACAAATGAAGCTATCTTATTTTAAATTCAGGCTTAAGCGTTCACACGTTCCAATGTTCACAAGTTAGCTCAAACATGCAAATGCCTTATGAATCCGTGAGCTTGTAAACTTGTGAACCCGTAAGCATTTTAAACATTTATAACCATCCCGAGCGCCTGAATAAAAAGTACAACGCTATACAGGCAATAACGGTGAGCAGGATAATTGAATAAAAGCCATATTCCGATTCAGCTTCCGGCATAAACTTAAAATTCATGCCCCAGAAGCCAGCCACCATTGTAGGCAATGCAATAATAGCCGCCCAGCCTGCAAACTTTTTGCTTGTATCATTCTGCGAAATAGAGATCAATGAAAAATTAGCTTCCAGCGCAGAATTCAACAATTCACGCGTATTATCAACCATTTCATTAATGCGCAGTGCATGGTCGTTCACATCCCTGAAATAAGCATGCGTTTCTGTAGATATATTTTTTATATCAGGCCGCATTAACCTCGTACAAATATCTATCAATGGCGATACGGCCCTTTTCACTTCAAGCAGTTCACGCTTTAGCTGGTATATCTGTTCGGTTGTTTCGCGGCTGGGCTTTTCTTTAAATATTTTATCTTCAATATCCTCCAGGTCATTTTCCAGTTCTTCCACCACAGGAAAATAACGGTCAACAATAAAATCCATTATCGCATATAAAACAAAGCTTTGCCCTTTGCATAAAAGATCAGGCATGGTTTCGCAGCGGGAACGCACTTCCTTATACGCAACCGTTGACCCATGCCTTATCACTACAATAAAATTTTTACCAACAAAAAAATGCGTTTCTCCAAAATCAATATGGCCCTGTGCATTTTTCTGTGCCGTGCGCAACACTATAAAAACAATATCGCCATACAATTCAATCTTGGGCCGCTGGTGCGCTTTCTGTGCATCTTCCACAGCAAGGTCGTGCAGGTTAAATTCTTGCTGCACTTTATGCATCACCTCCGCCGATGGTTCATGCAATCCTATCCACACAAACTGGTTTGTATCTTCCAGTTCTTCATGCACTTTATTCAAAGGCACTTCAGTTGTTCGCACTCCGTTTTTATAAGCAACGCAATTAACTATTTCATTCATGGCAGCATTATTGTGTTAACAATTTTATACAAAAAAACCGTATTTTTTAAAACGCTAGCGTTTGATTTTTTTACCAGCTAAGGAAGTTATGGCATCACGGTTGGCCTGTCCCGATTTTTCGGGAGTCACTCCCTTGTGCCACATATTTTCATGGCAGCTTTTTTAGACTGGCTCAGTCTTTAAGACTGAGCCAGTCTAAATCGCAACCGGCATTATAGTTTATCATCCTGAACGCCTGTTATTGGCGTTTGCCAATTCGTATTTATATTGCACCACTTTTTTTGAAAATGAAGATAACAGAGCACATAAGAAACGCAAAAGATACCCTTATTTCTTTTGAAATATTGCCGCCTTTAAAAGGTAAAAGCATTAATTCCATTTACGACCATCTTGATCCCCTGATGGAGTTTAAACCCACATGGATAAATGTTACCTATCACCGCAGCGAAACAGCTTTTAAAAAGAAAGCCGATGGCAGCTTTGAAAAAGTAGAAGTACGCAAGAGGCCGGGCACTGTTGGTATATGTGCCGCGATAATGAACCATTATAAAATTGATGCCGTGCCACATATTATCTGCGGTGGCTTTTCAAAAAGAGAAACGGAAGACGCATTGATTGACCTGAATTTTTTAGGCATTGACAACGTGCTGGTGCTTCGCGGCGATGCTGATAAAAACTCTGCGTCCTTTGAGCCTGAACCCGATGGCAACCGTTTTGCAATAGACCTGCTGAAACAGGTGGTAAACCTTAACAGCGGCATTTATTTAGACGACGATATACGCGATGGCGGTAAAACAAAATTCTGCATTGGCGTGGCCGGTTATCCGGAAAAACATTTTGAATCGCCCAACCCGCAAATTGATATGCAGCGCTTAAAAGAGAAAGTTAACAATGGCGCTGAATTCATCATGACGCAAATGTTTTTTGACAACCAAAAGTTTTTTGATTTCGTAAATAAGTGCCGCGATAACAATATTAATATCCCCATCATCCCGGGGCTTAAACCTATTACTTCCCGCAAACAGTTATCGGTATTGCCGCGTATTTTTCATGTGGATATTCCTGCCGAATTATCAGAAGAAATTATGCGCTGCAAAACCGATGAAGACAGCGAAAAAGTAGGAACAGAATGGCTTGTTCAGCAAAGCAGGGAATTAAAAAAATTCGGCGTACCCGTGTTGCATTATTACACGCTGGGCAAACCAAGGGTTATTAAAAATGTGGTGAAGGAATTAGTATAATTGGCAGATAAATTTGAGCTAAAGTTTAATTTCTGAAATATTCAATAATCCCCCTGGCCGAATCAGTCGGGCAGGAATGTTCAATACCCAATAATCATTTTGTAGGCGTTTACAATTGAACATTGATTATTGGGTATTTGCCGCGCGTATCTTTTTTTATTTACTGGCCCGGTTTACCACTGCCTGATTCCACCACTACGCCCGCAGCCTTGCCCTGTACGGCTGATTCAAAACCAGGCGCAGGCACATCGCGGATGTCTTTCCCGCCCACTTTTGCAATAGAGCCTGTAACTTATTTTTTAATGGCCTGACCAATCAACCACCACTACTTCATTCAGGCTTTTTATCAGCAGTGGTTAACTCTGCACATTCATCACAGCCTTTACTGTAACCCTGCATCAGCGGCGCCTACCTGCTGTTCGCTTCGTTCATTCTTATCCTTCTGCCCTTATAATTCTTGCCATCAATAGAGCGTATCATTTGTTTGGCAGCCTTGCTGTCAACCTCTACCCAGCTATTCATTTCCCGCATGTCAATTCTCCCCAGCACATCCTTGCGCAGATCGCTCATATCAAGAATAAACTGCAGGAAGCTTGCCTTATAAAAACCGTCTTTTGTGCCCAGGTTTACAAACAACCTTGTGTATTGGCCGTTTCCAATATATTCATTATTGCGGCTGCGTCCTTTGCCTCTCGCGTCAATGTCTCTTCTTTCATTGCTTCTTGCCGCCCTTTTATCCCGCGCCACTTCACGCACATTCAAATCTTCCGCATTCTCATAATACTTTAAGAAACGGTCAAACTCCAGCGCCGCCACCCTTTTCAGCACTTCTTCCTTGCTTATATCAGCAAACTTTTCGGCAAGCATAGGCATATAGGTTTCGTAATCGCCATGCGAAATATCTGTTTGCAACAGTTTATCCATGAAAAAGAAAAACTGTTTACGGCACACATCTTTACCGCTCGGAATTTCCAGGCGGTGAAAAGGCTGCTGCACAATTCTTTCAATCTGTTTCAGGCGGTACATTTCCCGGGTATGCACAATGCTCATGCTGATACCTGTATTGCCGGCACGGCCCGTTCTGCCGCTGCGGTGCGTGTAAACTTCCACATCATCCGGCAGCTCATAATTAATAACATGGGTTATGCCCTGTACATCAATGCCGCGGGCTGCAACATCAGTAGCAATTAATAACTGCAAGCTTTTATCGCGAAACTGGCCCATTACCTTATCGCGCTGAGCCTGGGTAAGGTCGCCATGCAAGGCATCAATATCATACCCTTCTCGGGTAAGCTTTTCAGCAATCTCCTGCGCATCGGCCTTGGTGCGTGTAAATATCAAACCATAAATGCCCGTTGTAAAATCAATTAAGCGCTTTAAGGTTTCATAACGGGTTTGAGCCGTGGTAACATAATATTGATGGTCTATATTTTTATTGCCGGTATTGGCTTTGCCCACCGTTACCTCAACCGGCTCATTCATATAACGGCGGCTCACCTTGCGTATTTCAGGCGGCATGGTGGCGCTGAACAGCCAGGTGGCTTCACGGTTTGGCGTATTCTGTAAAATAAATTCTATATCATCCTGGAAACCCATGTTCAGCATTTCATCTGCTTCATCCAGTACTACATATTTTATCTGTTCCAGGTTAATGGCTTTGCGTTCAATCAGGTCAATCAAACGGCCTGGCGTGGCCACCACAAGTTGCACACCTTTCTTAATATCTTTTATCTGCATGCCAATGCTTGCACCGCCATACACCGCCGCCACATGCATGCCGCGAACCTGTTTTTTAAACAGCTCAATCTCATTTACTATTTGTATGCATAATTCCCTTGTGGGGCACACAATTAACGCCTGTGGATGTTTATCAGCAACAGCAACCAGTTGCAGCAAAGGCAAACCAAAGGCAGCCGTTTTGCCGGTGCCGGTTTGCGCCAGGCCAATAAAATCTTTGGTGCCGCTTAATAAAACCGGTATTGCTTTTTCCTGTATTGCCGTTGGGCTTTCAAAACCCAATTCCGTTATTGATGCGAGCAACTGCGCATTCAACCCTAATTCTTCAAAACTTGCCATCGTAAAAATTTGCGCAAAGGTAATTGAATTGTAAGAGGTGGCTGATGAATAATGAATGTGTTATTTTTATTGCAAATAACAGATTGATATAAGCGATTTAAAATTATTTATGGCCATTATTGGCTGCACGCCAAAAGGCAGGTTTACAGAGCAGCATGATGTTTTTTTTGGAATAGGAAAAACCCTGCAGGAGCCGGCGCCGCAGATGATTGATTTCTGAAAAGAAGCGGAAGGCAGGACATAAGAGATGGATAGCAGAGCGAATATTTTCCTGGTTCGATAACGACCGCAGATTATGCCGAAATTATGAACTGCTTATGGAAACAGCAGAAGAAATGGTCAAATTATCCGTTATAAAACTTTTATTAAAAATTTTTAAACAGGCTCTGGGACAGGATTTTTCTGTTATGGATTTATTTTGGCAAACACAATGCCTGCAATCAAAGACTGGAATAGCCCGTAGAAAAACCAGCTTACCGTCATTATAACAGTAATATCCAGAGAGCTGAAGGTGATCCACATAACAGGCAAAAGCGCTACGAGCGCATATACAAGCCCAAACTCCAGGCCCCTTAATATAAAATTGCCATGAAACAAACCTTTGAACCTTTCCCAAAACCAGGCTAAGGCAAAGCTGATAACAAAAGCATGCAGGTAAAATAATATATCCCGGCTGCCATCTGAATTAAAGAGCGGATTATTATAATCAACAAAAAATTCCGGGAACCATTTTATGGAAAGGTACAGGCCGCCATAACTTACTATAAATAAGATAACGCCTGCAATTAATCCCGGTATCAATACTTTCTTCATGGTTGTTTTAGTTAAGCATTATATGATTTTGCGCTTTTGTACTGGCCTGGTTTAACACCTGGCTGATACCGGGCTAAAATTGTTTTTTATAATAAACCGCAAGGATGATCATAATCATTTACCGGAATAATGCTCATCAGTTCAATGTCATTAACTTAACGAATTAAGTTTGTTTATAGTTCATGTGGAACTTTCGCTTTGGCAATTTGTTTCGTTTGAAACTTCGTCCCGGCCTTATGGGTTCTGTTATTTTCTTCAACCTTTGCCATAGGTTGTTTAAGTTTTTTTGATATTTTGGATGGCGAAAAAAGAAACTACGGCTTTGCGCATCATGAAAATAGCTTCCGTGAAATTTACCTGGTGTGTATTTAACCGGACAGCATAAGCAGTAAGGGCAGGCCGCGATATTTTTAATTCCCTGCTGATAGAACGAAGGAAATAACCCCTGGAAAGGTAACTGATAACGGAACGTATAAGATGCATTGTGATCACTTTATCGGGCATATTTGCTTTTGAATGCAAAACAAGCCCGGCGATGAAATGCCCTTACGCTATCAATGAAAGTGGTAAACTTTACGCCGTACCGGCAGAACGAATCACCAACAACCAGTGGCAGACTTTGATCCGAAATATGCCCGACTAACAGTTAACAACTGATAACTTTGCCGCCAAATAAATGGTAAAGTATCCTCCGAAATATTTGGTAAGCTATGGTGCGAAATATCCAAGTTGAAAGTTCGCTGATAGAAACCTTTGGCGAACGCAAAACAAAAGCATTACCGAAAAAATTAAGATTCATCTATACCCCCAAGCATGCCAGTTGGCTTAATATGGCAGAAATAGAAATCAATATCATGTAGCAGCATAATGCCAAATAGTAGGCCAATACTTAAATTAAATCCCCTGTTACAAGCAGAAAAAAAAGACTGGCTCACATTATGCGTGTTTAATTTCCTGAACAGGGTTTTTCTGTACAATTTACTATATCAGGTAGTAAAAGAAGCAGAGGTTTTTGAGATGAATGTTTAAGATAAACTTACCGCTGCCCTTTAAAAAACCCATACTGCGAAAGAATATTTTTTAAAATAGCCTGCCGGGCTGTTATCATATCCATGTCCTGTGGGCCTTCAATCTGCAAAACAAAAAAATAAGGATGTTTGTTTTCTTCTTCCCAGCCAACAACCCAGCCTATTGATTTGCCATCCTCCTTATAACCCCAGCCTGTTTTATATGCCAGCGTATAATTGGAATTTTTTTCCTGTATCATCACATTTTTTACAACAGTCTGCACGCGTTTTTGAAAAGGTAGCTGCTCAAAGTATAATTTCTTTACCAGGCCCAGTTGTTCATCAGCCGTAATTTTTATGGTATTATCAAGCCAGAAATGATCAAGGTCGTCTTTAATAACGGCACGTCCATATTTTGAGCCATAACCCAGGCTGTCGAGCCAGCACTGCATGGTATCTTTTCCAATCCTGCGGGCCACTTCCTGGTAATAAGGCACGGCAGATAATTTAAAAGCCTCTTCCATGGTAAGGTCTTTATTCCATTCAGCATGGGAACGCGCTACACCATCCCACGGAATAACCATTTTCTCATTGGAAATAACACCGGTTTGCAGGCCAATAAGTGAGTTAACGATCTTAAATGTAGATGCCGGCAAATAAGCGCTGTCGGTAAACCTTTTTAAGTTGTAAATGGTAAAATGCGCCTGTCCGTTGTCAAACATACCGAATGTGCCGGTAACATGGTATTCATTAAAATACTTTTCCAGGCTGTCGTCGGTTGTAATATTATTGCTGGAACAGGCAGAAAAAAATACAATGCTTAAAACCAGGAAATAAAAAGCAAAACACTTGATTACCTGCATTTTCTCGATTGATTTAAAAAGGAACAGCCGCAATATTACAGCTGTTGATCAGTTTGTTGAAACTGCTGTAGAGCCAGCATATTTAACAGCAACTTTTATTTCTGCTTTGGAAAGTAGTGGGTATTGCTTTAAAATCTCCTCTTCTGTTGCACCGTTATTTACCATGTTTACCAGCTTCCAGAATGGAAGGCCGGCCTCATTTAATTTTGGTTTTTCAGTTTCAGAATGAAGTAAAATATTCATCGGATTGCTCTTTAATTACGATGCAAATGTATTACCCGTTTTTTATTACGCCTAACGCTTTTCCGATTTTTGTAAAAGCTGTTATTGCTTTGTCAATATCTTTTATTTCGTGGGCGGCGCTTAGCTGTACACGGATACGTGCCTGCCCTTTGGGCACAACAGGATAAAAGAACCCAATTACATAAATACCTTCCTCCAGCAGTTTGGCTGCAAATTCCTGCGCTACAACAGCATCGTACAACATAATCGGCACAATGGGATGTTCACCCGGTTTTATATCAAAACCCGCTGCCGAAATTTTTTCCCTGAAATAAACCGTATTGCGTTCCAGCTTATCACGTAATTCGGTTGTCACGGAAAGCATATCAAAAACAGCGATGGATGCGCCCACAATGGCAGGCGCCAGTGTATTGGAGAAAAGATAAGGGCGGGAACGCTGGCGCAGCATCTCAATAACCGCTTTTCTGCCACTGGTAAAACCGCCATTGGCGCCGCCAAGCGCTTTGCCCAGTGTACCGGTAATAATATCAACCTTGCCCATCACATTTTTGTATTCATGTGTGCCACGGCCCGTTTTGCCTATAAAACCGGTTGAATGGCTGTCATCAATCATCACAACAGCATCATATTTTTCAGCCAGTTCACAAATCACATCTAATTGTGCAATGGTACCATCCATACTGAAAGAGCCATCCGTTACGATAATGCGGCTGCGCAAATGCGCAGCATCAATCAGTTTCTTTTCAAGGTCTTCCATATTATTGTGCTCATAGCGGTAACGTTGCGCCTTGCATAAACGCACGCCATCAATTACAGAGGCATGGTTCAAAGCATCACTTATAATGGCATCCTGTTCATTAAATAAAGGTTCAAAAACGCCGCCATTGGCATCGAAGGCAGCACAGTATAGGATTGTGTCTTCCGTACCGAGAAAATCAGCTATTTTCTTTTCCAGTTCTTTATGAATATCCTGGGTGCCGCATATAAAACGCACACTGCTTAAACCGTAACCATGCGTTTCAATAGCTTTATGCGCCGCTTCAATTACTTTAGGATGAGAAGACAAACCGAGATAGTTATTGGCGCAAAAGTTTAAAACCTGCCTGCCATTCACCGTAATTTCAGCGCCCTGCGGGCTGGTAATAATGCGCTCCTTTTTAAACAAACCGGAAGATTCTATTTCCAGTAATTCCGCCTGTATGCGGTTAATAAAATTTTCATTCATCTGTATGTTTTTTGTTTTGCCAGATGCCTGCCTGTTCGGCAGACAGGGAACTTCGCTATATACATTCCCCTTGTGTGAAGAATACATTTTACATGGGCGTTTCATAGCTGCCCGTTAAAGGGAGCAAACCTAATACAATTGTGGATAAGCATGCACCGGCATTTGTTTTGTTTTTTTTAACAGCCGGAAGCCTATGAGCTATTTTGTTTACGATTACATTCGTAGTGTAAAATCAATTGCCATCCACTACTTAAGAAATATACCATTATTTGTTGCGGTTGCATTGTTTGCAGCTATGCTTTTCTTAATTGCATTCACTTCAAAAAATCAAGGCCTGCAATCATCTTCTCCTGTAATAAAAACAGGCGGTTCCGGTTTAAAGATAAAGGTGAAGGATAGCAAGGAGAATTTAATTTTAAGAAGGTTCATTTCCTCTGTGGAAGTGGAGCAATACCTGTACTGAGGTACTTTAAGAAATCCGGCCCACCCGCGGCCAGCGGTCTGGCTAACAACCTTTATTCAATCATCATCATACCGGCTTCGCCGGGCTAATGGGGTTTACAGGTTCCGGCATTTTTTGTTATCGCCAGACACGTCCAAACATAATTTCGAGCAGCTTCACAAGTTTATGCATCAACTTTTAGGCAGCGTATTAACCGGGTTTGTTTTATTTTGGGCTGATGGCAAACATTCCCAACAGCATTACACAGCTTTTCAGTATTGATTATCCCATTGTGCAGGCAGGCATGGTTTGGACAAGCGGATGGAAGCTTGCCAGCGCTGTAAGCAATGCCGGCGCATTGGGATTAATTGGCAGCGGCAGTATGTATCCCGATGTATTGCGGCAGCATATCCGCAAATGCAAAGGCGCTACAGCAAAGCCATTCGGCGTAAATATCCCGCTCTTATATCCTGACATTGATAAGCATATTCAGATAGTAATTGATGAAGGCGTAAAAATTGTTTTTACAAGCGCCGGCAATCCTAAAACATGGACGCCGGTTTTAAAACAACATGGCATTACGGTAGCGCATGTGGTAAGCAGCAGCACATTTGCTCAAAAAGCGGAAGCCGCAGGTTGCGATGCAGTGGTGGCTGAAGGCTTTGAAGCCGGCGGCCACAACGGGCGCGAGGAAACTACCACAATGGTTTTAATTCCGCTTGTGCGTGAAGCTGTAAAAATTCCTGTGCTGGCTGCCGGCGGTATTGCATCAGGCAGGCAAATGCTGGCGGCGATGATTTTAGGCGCTGATGGCGTACAGATAGGCAGCCGCTTTGTATGCAGCCACGAAGCATCCAATCATATAAAATTTAAAGAGGCAGTTATTAACAGCAGGGAAGGTGATACCATGCTGAGCATGAAAAAACTGGCGCCGGTACGTTTACTTAAAAACAATTTTTTTGAAACAATAAAAGAAGCGGAAGCGCGCGGCGCTGCTAAAGACGAACTTGCAGCCATATTAGGCCATGGCCGTGCAAAAAAAGGCATGCTGGAAGGTGACCTGGAGGACGGCGAACTGGAAATAGGAGAAGTAAGCGCTTTAATAAACGATATAAAGCCTGCTGCCGGCATTGTAAGGGAAATATGGAATGATTTTAATGCGGCGCTGAATAATCCCCTTTCACATTAATCAGGGCTCCCTGTTTTATTTTCATTATCAGCAAATAAAACAGCTTTGAATTTTTGATAGAAAAAAGAAAGTACCAGCAGTAATGTACCAATAGTTATATAGGCAATGATTTTCTGAACGGCTGTAAAAAATATGCTATCTAACAAAACCAGTTTTAAGAGTGTAAGCCCTACAAGCATAATAGCAGCAAGCCTTGGCCATATTGTTTTTGTTACAATACCAAGTATGAATACCATTACAGCAAGCAATGTCCACAGCATAGTTATGGTTAAACCACTGTATTGTATGCTTATAAACAATACGGCAAGCATAAACGCTGCCGCATAATGCATACGATTGAGCATTTTTTCCTGATGAAAAAAACTATTGCCTGCAACAGCAAAGGCAAGAAACAGTAATCCGCAAAAAGCAGTAACAGCCGCCTCACTTATATTGGAAGACGGCGCACTAAAAACAACAAGCAGCGAAATAAAAAGTGCAAAGTTATTGATGAGGATATGCAGGAGCTGCTGATTGCTTAACCTTGTTTTTTTTATTAAGGTAAATGCAAAGGCGCTGAGCAGGAATAAAATAAAATATATACACAGGAACGCAAGCGCATAAAACCTGTAGGCATTCTCATATTTCATAAGCAGCCAGCCGATAAAAAAGCTCCATGTAATGATAAGGGCAAGCAGGGTTAATAATTTCCACGACCGCTTAAAAGAAATAACCAGTATGCCGGCATTCATTACCAGTATATAGCTAAACAGCAGCAGGTAATTTTCATGATTTGCACTGATAAGAAGCGGGATGGCATAAGCGCCTACCATGCTCACAACAGCAATCTCCTGGCGGTTATACTGAAGCGATCTGGCGGCTGTGTAAACTGCGATGACGGCCATTATAATAAAGCAAAGTGTTTGGGAAAAGAAATTATAATAAGTGAAAGCACCATAAGTTGTAAAATACATGGAAACCATCGCCCCGCTGAATAATATGGCGCTGAAGCCTTCATAATTTTTTTTAAGCAGGAGTGATAACAAAAGCAATGCAGCGCTTGCTGCGTATGCAAGCAGGATTCTTACCAGTGGTGTGATGAGATTTTTATCAATCGCATATTTTACACCAATAGAAATACCAATGAGCAATACAACTATGCCAACGAGGTTAATGATCTTTAAACCGATAAAATTTTCGATGGCGCTGTGCTGAAACGATGGCTGCTTCTTTGCGGCAGATGACGGTGCAACAGCAGGCTTAGGTAATCCGCGTGAAGCCTCAGGATGGTTATTGCCTTCATTTAACTTCTGCTGTATTTGCAGTAATACTTCCTGCACTTCCTTTAACTGCTGCGATAGCTGGTTAACGCGTTGCCGCAGTTCATCTGTTTCATTTAAGTCCATACGCTGCTGCAGAAATTTTAATTATAACAATACCATTCATTCATGCTAAAATAACATTTGCCAAAACGAAGTGAAGGCAATTTAATTCAGTACGGGTTATTTCCAATGTATAATTAACGTGAGTTCGGGATAAGCTTAGATTGTTATTTCGACCTCATCCCAACCCTTTTATTTCGTGCATATATATTTTTTAATTGCCTCAATGAATGCTTTGCATTTCCAAAGGAGAAGGGCAAGAAAAAAACATGATTTTTTGCATGTTTTATGAGTTTCAGGGCGTCGGAAGTCCTCTCCTTTGGAGAGGATTTAGGTGAGGTCTATCTGCAAGCTTTAAACATATCACTTATCCCGAACTCACGTTTATTAAGTATCATTGCTTTGTGAAAAAACTGTTTACCAACTTAACTTTCTGGGTGCTTGTTGCCATAACAGCCGGCGCGTTGGTAGGAAATTTCTATCCTGCTACGGCAGTAAAAATGAAAGTGCTGGGCGATTATTTCATCATGGTGATCAAGTACTTCATTTACCCAATCATCTTTTTAACCATATCGCTCGGCATCAGCAATATGGGCGACCTGAAAAAAACAGGCCGTGTAGGCGGCAAAGCCCTATTGTATTTTGAAATTGTAACCACGTTTGCCTTGCTTATTGGCATCATCGTTTCACACCTTATACAACCGGGCCAGGGAGTTGACATCTCCTCTATAAAAGGCGGCGATATTTCTTCCTATATAAAAGAATCGAAGGCATTTAGCTGGCTGCAATTTTTAAAAGATAATCCAACGCTTCAAATATTAATCGTTGCCATTATTTTCGGAATATGGCTAAGCAGGTACAGTAAAAAGGAAATTATTATCACACCGCTTACCAGTATTTCAGGATATGTTTTTAAAGCCCTGCATTTTGTAATGCTGCTGGCGCCGCTTGGAGCTTTTGGCGGCATGGCTTATACTATTGGCAAGTTTGGCCTGCATACATTATTGCCATTGGTAAGGCTGATGATATGCGTTTATATTACCTGCCTCTGTTTCATTTTTATCATACTTGGCTTAATGCTGCGGTATTATAACATCAGCATTCTTAAATTTTTAAAATATATACGCAATGAACTTCTGATTGTATTAGGCACATCTTCATCAGAAGCAGCATTGCCTTCTTTAATTGAAAAGCTGGAACGCATGGGTTGCACCAAATCGGTTACCGGGCTTGTTGTTCCGGCTGGTTATTCTTTCAACCTTGACGGCACAACCATCTATCTTTCTATGGCTGTAATGTTTCTGGCGCAGGTGTATAACATTGATCTCACGCTTCACCAGGTATTGGTAATTATCGGCGTTTTGCTCATAACGTCAAAAGGTGCTGCGGGCGTTACAGGCAGCGGCTTTATCGTGCTCGCATCCACTCTTACAGCCGTTAAAGTTATTCCCATTGACGGCCTTGCTTTTTTACTGGGTGTTGACAGGTTTATGAGTGAAGCAAGGGCGCTTACCAATTTTATAGGCAATGGCGTGGCCACCATCTGGATTTCCAATAATGAAAAAGAATTCGACCGGGATAAAATGAACGAGGCGTTGTATGCGCACGGAAATGCGGAACAGCTTTAAGAACTATTTAAAATACTGTCGCGCGGAGAACACAGCGACAACAGAGGTGTATTATTCTCTGTTAACTCCTTTGCTCTGTGCGAGAAATCCAAAAGCTTAGCCTAATCCTGTGATAATCTGAACCCGTTTTCAGGAGATGCTGTAAAAAAAATTTTCAAACTTGGCATTAAACCTGAATTGCAAAAAAATAAAACACATTTATAAACAATGCCTCAACTTCGGCAGGCTAAGAGCTTAAAATCTTTACCGGAGTATCGCATTGTTTAATTTAATCGAATAATTTAAACCCATGCAGTTGCCTGCCTTCGCCCATTAATAATGAAATTCTTAAAGACTATTACTACTTCATGAAAAATACATTTATAATACAGACGGCTGCACAAAGCCAGACAAATGCATTGCTTTCATTCTTAAAAGGGATGGGCATAAAAATATCAGTAGCTTATAGTGAGGATGTTGATACGCATTCATTAAGCATGGTATCTGAACCTTCATTGGCTGAAGCATGGAACAGCAAAGAAGATGAACGTTGGGACGAGATATAATCAGAAAAAAATAAGTAATGTACCAGCAAGGCGATATTATACTTGTTCCTTTTCCATTTTCTGATTTAAGCGGTTTTGAGTTATGTTGTGTGTCCAATGAATAATGTTGTCTTCACTTTGCCTTCAAGCCGATTCTTTTCAAAACATACATAACATTCGAAGTATATTTAGAGCTTTCTGCAGCAACGCAACTCATGTTATTCAATGCGGCGACTTCTTTTACCAGTTGCCCGGAAAAAAAACTGAGGCTGTTGCCCAACGTTTTATTAAAGCCAATAAATTTTGTTGAAAAAAACTCTGAAAGCCTTGTATAAAAATGGCGGCTCTTTATATCTGTATTCGCATCGCGTATAAGCAACATGCCGTCATCATTTAAACTGTTGCAGCAATTCTCTATCAGCTTTTTTTGTGCAGGTGCATCAAGATAATGCAGCACATCGCTCATAATAATAGCGTCATATTTTTCAAACGAGCATGTTGATGCATCAGCAGCAATAAAATTAATATTTTCATCTTTGCTGAAACAATTATTCGCCACTGCTATTTTTTCATCATCATAATCCACGCCGGTTATAACCCGGTGCTCCGAAGCAAAGTATAAAGCATAATCCATAAAACCGTAACCGCAGCCAATATCCAATATCTTTCCTTCTTTTGGAACAAGCGAATTTATCAGTTCGTAATATTTTTCAAGCCTGAGTTTTATGCGCATGTACCATTCAAGCACAGGGCCTTTGTAAATATAATTATAGATAAGCTGCTGTTTAAAATGCGCCGGTGTATGGTTCTGAATTTTCAGTTCGTTATACGTGTTTTTAAAATAGCGGCTGATGCTTTTTGTTCTTTCGGTGTAAGTTGTGCCGAATGAAAAGTCACCAGGTTTTATTCTTGGCAGGAAGGTGAGCGTAACAAGGCCGTCTTTCAAAAAGAAATCATTCTTGGTTAATGTATAACCGGTGCCATCAATAACGATGGGGAGAATATCAATGTTCAGTTGTTCTGCCAGGTAAAATGCGCCTTTATGAAACCTGCCCATCTTCCAGTCAACAGACCTTGTTCCCTCGGGGAAGATAACGATGGAGTAACCATTATTTATCCTGTCTCTTAATAATTCAATACTGTTTTCAATGCCTTTTGCAACAGGATAAAAATCCGCCATTCTTATCGCTATACCAAACACAGGAGAACGCCAGACCCATTTATTGGTGAGCAATATAAGTTTGGGATTAAGCATCGCCGTCCATAAAATATCGAGAAAAGACTGGTGGTTGCAGATGATAACAGCAGGCTTTGAAAAATCTTCTTTATAAGGATTAACGATTACCTTTTTAATGTTCACCATTATATATGCAACACTCCACACAAATTTTGAAAATATAACGTGGTATATATGTTTTCCATTCTCTTTATTGAAAGGGTTAAGCTTAATCAATACAATACCAAACGGAATGATAACAATACTGCCCAATGCGAAGTAGGCAAAGGCGAAAATGGATGATGAAAAGCTCCACAACGTCCAGGGCAAATATTTTTTTCCTGTTCTGTTAGTGATAAGAATGTTGAACAGAAAAGGTATCAGCACCTGCGATATTAATACCACGCACACAATGCCGGTAACAGAAATAAAAGCAATTGATCTTAACGCAGGGTGTTTTGCAAAAATTAAAATGCCGAGGCCGGCAACCGTTGTAATGGCGGATAGAAAGATGGATGATTTGAATGATGATAAATTCTTTTTTCCTGTTTTGTATTGCTGCAATAAGCCATCCATGATGAAGATGCTGTAATCATCGCCCAAGCCGAAAATAAGTGCAGATACAATGATGTTGATGATATTAAATTCTGTTTTGGTGATGGCCATTATACCGAGAATCCATATCCATGAAATAAGCATAGGTATGAATGAGATCAATGCCAGTTCAATACGGCCATAAGTTACCAGCAGCACAATAAATACCAATAACGACGACATAAGCGCAATGCGGTTGAAATCTGCATTGATGATGGTTGCCATTGTATCGGCGAGGTATTGTTTATCAAGTACAGTAATATTGGAGCTCTTTTCAAATGTTTTATAAACAGCAGCTTTATCTTCCGGCTGCACTTTTAAAACGGTTACCACATTAGCTGCATCAGGCTTTTCGGTGATGTAATCATCCAGGAATGTTTTTCTTATTCCAGTTAATTCAGCAGGCTGGATGATATTGTATTGTTTATTTAAAAGCGGTTTGAAATTATCAAATGCGGCGGCAGAAAAACCAATCGCATGGCCTTCTTTCTCCAGCGTTTCAAACAGATGTTGTTTCCTCCCCGGCGTCCAGTAAGCATTCCATATAGCAATCCGCTTTTGTTGTAAAGAATCTGAAATAAGCAAGGATGAAACGCCTGAAGATTTTTGAATGATATTTTTTTGCTGAAGCGAATCAATTGCATCATTTAGCTTTTCATTATGCTGCAATGCTTCATTCAAATTTTTTCCATCGGCCACAACATATACGGATGTTAAAGAAAAGCGGCTGATGGCATCAAGCTTTGCCTGCGCCTGTTTTAAATCATCAGGCATATAATTTACCTGCGTCATGTCTGATTCAAACTGCACGTCGCCTGCTTTAAAGGCGAATACAATGGTAAGTATGCTGATGATGATTAAAAATACTTTATTGCGTTCAGGATGGTACGCTGCTATTTTATCAATAAATGAAAGTTTATGTGCTGTTGTTTTTTCAACATTTTTTGTTTGAACAAAATGCGGCAGGTAAATAAGCGAGCACAATGCAGCGCCAATCAAACTAAAAGCAGCAAACAAACCCAGGTCTTTTAATATTTCAGACTGTACAAATTCAAGGCAGAAAAAACCGCCGATAGTTGTGAAACTGCCGAGCGTTAACGGAAAGGCAAGGTCTTTAATTACCTCCTCTACATTATGCGTATGGCGGTAATGATTAAAAACATGCAATGAATAATTTACGGCAATGCCAAGAATAACAGAACCCGTGCCTAATGCAATAACAGAGACCGCCCCCTTCAAAAAATAAATAACAGCAAGCGAAAACAAGGCGCCATAAACAACAGGAATTAAAACAAGCAACGGCGCAGATTTTTTCCTGAAATAAAAACCAATGAAAAAAATAAGAAATAACATCGTGGTGCCCTGTGTATATAAAGTGTCTTTTCTTAATTGTTGGGCATTACCGGCTGCAACGGCTGCTGCACCAAAATAAGAAACATCAATATGGCTGTTTGTGGTAAGCTTTTGAATAATAGTATCTAAACCGGTTAAAAATTTTTCATTCTCTCCGGTGTTGGCCGAAGGATATTTTGGCGTGATAAAAATCAAGAGATGCTTTTCATCTTTTGTAACAATATAATTATAGTAGAGCTGGTAATTTTCGTCGTATTGTAAATGCTGCACCTTTTTTAAACCAATAAAGGAAATGCCAACAGGGTCGTTGCTGATCATATTCTTTAAAGCAAGCCCGGCCGGCGAAACCAGGGTTTTTAAATCCTGCTGCAAGGTTTGCTGTATGGTTTGGGGTTGTATAAGGCTGTCAATAATTGTGTAATCTTTTTCATCCAGATAAACCGGCAAATTATTGCTGATGGTGCTAAACAGCAGGAGCGCTATATCATCATCTGCCTTATAATTTATTTTGCTGATATACGGCTGCAATGTTTCATTAATGTGCGCAACCAGTGTGTCTGTAAAATCAATCAAACTATCCGGCTGTGCGCTGGCTGTATCTTTTAATGAAACCGTTAAAATAAGCTTATCAGCAAACTTTGAATTTTGAAAAACCTCATTCAGCTTTTCTATTTTTTTATCATGCGGTAAAACTTTGGAAATATCTTCTTCAAAATGTATGCGCGATGCAAAAAATGCTATAACAGCAAAGCTTGCGAGAAACGATATAAACAGCGCCGGGCGGTGATCTTTAAAATAATAATATATGCCCGTGAACAATTTTTCCATTCCTTACAACTTATAATGCCGCCGCACGGTTGCGTTTAAAAATTTTCACCGCAATAAAAGTTGCGAAACCAAAAATTACGGCAGCAGTTACAGCAAGTGTAAGGCTGCCAAGAATATATTGTTGCAGGTTTTGCGATATGGTTGCAAGGCTTATGTTTTTGCTAAGCGCTATCTGCACTGCATTTTCATTCATCCATATATTGCCTGCTTTGTAACTTAGAAAAATTACCAAAGGTATCATCGGCGGTATGCTGATGTGTGCAGACATTATTACAATCACTTTATTCAGCCTGAACAACATAGCCAGAAAAATAGCAGTTACCAGTTGAAACCCCCATATCGGTATTATGCCCATAAACACACCAAATGCAACTGAGAGCGCTTTAATGCTGTCGGGCTCACCGGGATTTAAAAAATGATCATTATAAATATCAGCCCAGAAATTTTTTTTAAATATGTTCCTGAAAAAATCACGGGGCTTTATATATAAAAAAGCGATGAACACAAGCAGTGTATTCAGTATGCTTATCCTTGTAAAATCTTTAAACGGCCTGAAGTGTGAGACCCTTGTTTCTTTAGGCGCATAATAGACCGACACGGGCACAGATTCAATCTTTATTCCCTTCCATGCGCTGCGCACCAGCACTTCAATTTCAAATTCATATTTGCGGGTTATGAATTTCATTTTGTTTAAAGGCAACAATGGATATAAACGGTAACCGGATTGTGTATCGGGCGCTGCAACGCCTGTTTCAACTTTAAACCAGAAGTTGGAAAATTT
Organism: Parafilimonas sp.; assembly: GCF_047606085.1. Taxonomy (GTDB): domain Bacteria; phylum Bacteroidota; class Bacteroidia; order Chitinophagales; family Chitinophagaceae; genus Parafilimonas. The sequence goes on along the minus strand of NZ_JASGEX010000187.1, from coordinate 7,179 downwards.
ATGGCCAAAGCTGCTTTTGCCGGGCACAGAACTTTGGCTCATATTTCTTGCGCCAATAATAATGGCATCATCATTCAGGGCTTCAAGTTTATCCATAAAAGCGGGAATATCTTTTGCGGAGTGCTGCCCGTCTGAATCTATGGTGATGGCATATTTATAACCAAGCCGTGTTGCTTCTTTCAGGCCTTTTCTCAAAGCCCAGCCTTTGCCCATATTTTTTTTATAGCTGATGACATGAACGAATGAAAACGCAGCAAGCATGCCCTTTGTTTCATCGGTTGAGCCATCGTTTACAACAATGATATTATTGGTAAATGCTGAAACATCTGCAATAACGTTACCCAGCGTTTTTGCATTGTTATAGGTTGGAATGATTACACAAACACGATGCATATCAAATTTTTCACTATAAGCCTGCTCCACATTCATAATTGTGTGTTGAGAATTGCAAGGATACAAATTTAATCTTTACGGCTGTATGGGCAGAGGATGATAGGGTGCATTTCAATTTTTCGCTTCATACGCGGCACTCCGGTCGGTGTCTCACCGACTGGTAGCGGGTTCTACAGGTGGGTGTCCAATCTGCAAATTCCATCGGCACGGCGAAGCCTGTCTGATGGATGTTTGGAAGATTACATTCTGGTTCTTTTGTTCCCCGGTCAGACCGCTATCGCGGGCCGACCGGTAATTTCTCAGAAAGCATTTAAACAGTATTTTTTCACCATTAACCCATTTGCATCCATTACGTCTTCAAGATATTGCATGCCGCATTTTTCCATAATCTTCCACGATGCCGTGTTTTCTGGCAATGCTTTTGCAAAAATGGCAGGCAGCTTTAAAACAGCCAAGCCATAATCAAGCATTGCCCTGGCGGCTTCATAACCATAACCTTTTCCCCAATACGCTTCCTTTAACTGGTAACCCATATCAGCTTCATCCAGTTCAGGCATATATTTTAATCCGCCTGTGCCAATAAAATTATTATCCTGCTTTAAGTGAATAGCCCACCTGCCATAACCATAAGTTTTATAATGCGGAAGGATTCTTTGATGCAGCTCCTGCAGTATATTTTCAATTGTCGGCGCCGGCCGGTGCATGTATTTTGTAACGTTCGGGTTGCTGTCGAGGTCAAGTAACAATGCAACATCTTCTTCAGTTAATTTTCTGAAATACAAACGTGGTGATTGAAAGATGATGTTCATTTATGCGTACATCAATTTGCCTTTTGGCCGGGGAATTTCTCTTCCCGTTTCTTTTGCTATTTCAATCCATTCTCCAATAATTACCTCAATATTAGATAAAGTTTCGCTATATGTTTTTCCATCAGCCATGCAGCCCGGAAGTTCAGGCGCTTCAGCGATATAGCAACTATCCTCATTGCTCCAGTAGATGATTATTTCATATTTCAATTGATTCATAAAAGTTCTTCACAAAAACTTCTTCATATAGTACTTCACCATTTTCTATTTTATCTTCAAGGTGAAGTTTTATAGCGTCTTTGATCATTTCCAAAGCTTCTTCTTTTCACGAACCTTCAGCATAACAACCCTGTAAGGCAGGGCAGATAGCAAGAAAATTTCCTTCCTCATCTTTTTCAATTACGACTGTGTAGTTAAAAACTTTCATAATCCTAAATTACAGTAAATCTTTTACAACTTCAATCACTTTACGTAGGTTACTGGCATCCTGCCCGCCGGCTGAGGCCAGTGTTTTCTGCCCGCCGCCGCCGCCTTTAATTAAGGGGGCAATGTTTTGTTTGATGATTTTGCCGGCATCTAAATTTTTATCAGCAGCAATTTTATCATCAATCATGATGGCGACTGATGCTTTTCCACTGATGTTGGAAACAAGCGCAACTACATAACCGGCAAGCTGCGGTTTAAGCCCGAAACATAATTGCTTTAATGCATCGGCATTGTTTACTTCAACCTGTTCACCTATGAAACTTATGCCGTTAATTGTTTGAACCTTTTGAAGCAATGCTTCTTTAACAGATTGCAATTGCTTTGATTCAAAACTTTCTATTTGTTTTTTGAGCTCAGTATTTTCTGTACTTAAAGTTTCAATTGCCTTTAAAACATCTTTTGGATTCTTTAATGCTTCACGAACAGATGCCAGTTGCTGAAACTGTTGCTGTATAAGGTTTTCAGCAGCTTTTCCGGCAACGGCTTCAATGCGGCGAACGCCTGCCGCAACAGAAGTTTCCAGTTTTATTTTAAAGAAGCCAAGCCCGCCGGTGGCGCCCACATGCGTGCCGCCGCAAAGCTCAACAGAATAGCTTGGATCAATGATTACCACGCGAACAATGTCGCCATACTTTTCGCCAAACAAGGCCATAGCGCCCAGTTTCAGGGCTTCTTCTTTTGGCATTTGTTTGATGATAACCGGTATATTCTCCCGTATTTTTTCATTCACGATGGCTTCCACTTTTGCAATTTCTTCATCAGTCATTTTAGCGAAATGAGAGAAATCAAAACGCAGGTGTTCCGCATTTACCAAACTCCCTTTTTGTTGCACATGATTGCCTAACACATTGCGTAATGCTGCATGCAATAAATGTGTGGCGCTGTGGTGCGCTGCTGTTGATTTACGTTTCTCAACATCAACTTTGGCAAGAATTTCAGCGTTAACATCATTTGGTAATGCTTCCGTGAAATGTATAATTAAATTATTCTCTTTTTTTGTGTCGAGTATTTTAACTCCCTCTCCGAAGGAGAGGGTTGGGGAGAGGCTTCCCGTGTCCCCAACCTGTCCGCCGCTTTCGGCGTAAAAAGGTGTGGCTTCCAGAACAATCTGGTATTGCTCTTTGCCTTTGGCTTTTACTTTCCGGTATTTAGCAATTTTTGTTTTGGCTTCGAGGGAATCGTAGCCTACAAATTCACTTTGCGCCACTTCATCATTTACAATAACCCAGTCTTCTGTATCAATAGCTGTGGCAGCGCGGGAACGTTGCTTTTGCTGTTGCATTTCTGCTTCAAAACCTGCTTCATCAACCGATAAACTATTTTCAGAAGCAATGAGTTTGGTTAAATCCAACGGGAAACCATAAGTGTCATATAGTTCAAAAGCTTCTTTACCGGAGATCGTTTTGCCGCTGCTTACAGAAGATGCTGCAACTATTGTTTCAATATTCTTCAATCCCTTTTCAAGCGTTCTCAAAAACGCATCTTCTTCTTCCTTTATAACCTTCGTTACAAAATCTTTTTGCTGACTGAGCTCAGGAAAAACATTTTCAAACTGCTTTGAGATAATATCAACCAACTGAAACAACAATGGTTGTTTATAATCAAGGTATGAATAATAATAACGAACAGCCCTGCGCAAAATTCTTCTTATAACATAACCGGCGCCGTTGTTGGAAGGCAACTGCCCATCGGCAATGGTGAAGCTGATAGCACGGATATGATCTGCTATTACCCTTAAAGCAATCGAACGTTTAGAACTGTTGTTGCCTAACTCCCCTCCTTTGGAGGGGTTGGGGGAGGCCGTGATTTTTTCTATTGCATTGATTGTTCCGGTGAAAACATCTGTATCATAATTGCTTTGTTTGTTTTGCAGCACACGCACCAAACGTTCAAAGCCCATGCCCGTGTCCACATGCTTTTGCGGTAAAGGTTCAAGGCTGCCATCTTTTAAACGATTGAACTGAATAAACACATTATTCCATATTTCAATCACCTGCGGGTTATCTGCATTCACCAAAGTTTTGCCATCAACCGCTTTTCTCTCTTCATCGCTTCGGCCATCGTAATGAATTTCGGTGCTGGGGCCGCAGGGGCCGGTATCGCCCATTTCCCAAAAATTATCTTTCTTATTGCCCATTAAAATCCTGTCTTCAGTAATATGTTTTTTCCATTCGTTAAACGCTTCATCGTCTTTAGGCAGGCCTTCTTTTTTGTCGCCTTCAAAAACGGTAACGTATAAACGGTCTTTATCAATTTTATATACTTCTGTAAGCAGTTCCCAGCTCCAGGCAATGGCTTCGGGCTTAAAATAATCGCCAAAGCTCCAGTTGCCCAGCATTTCAAACATGGTGTGGTGATAGGTATCCACGCCCACTTCTTCCAGGTCGTTGTGCTTGCCGCTTACACGCAAACATTTCTGCGTATCGGCCACGCGTTTATAAGGCGCCTGTTTATTGCCGAGAAAATAATCTTTAAACTGGTTCATGCCCGCATTGGTGAACATGAGCGTGGGATCATTTTTAATAACGATTGGCGCTGACGGAACTATTACATGCCCTTTACTTTTAAAGAAATCGAGGAAAGCCTGGCGTATGTAGGATGAAGTCATAAAATTATATGGATGTAATTGCCGTTATTTTTACAATTTGTTTGGGCTGATACAATCTACCTTTGCCCATCAGAAATTTTTTAGGGGAACAAAGGTAATGTTTGCCGGTTGAAGTGTTTCTGCTGATTGCCTGCAAATAAAATAACTTAGCAGCGATAATAATCGCCCTGCGGCTTTATTGAATGAAAAAAATTAAATATTACTTCGATACGCATACCCTGCGCTATGAAAAGCTGATTACACCGCTCAGGGTGAAACTGTTGCGGGTATTTGCTTTTATTGCCACAGCAATTGTAACGGCGGGATTGATTGTGATCATTGCTTTTCAGTATATTGATTCGCCGAAAACCATCATGCTTAAACAACAGAACGAAGCCCTGCGCAATAATTACGCAATGATACAGCAGCGGGTGAGCACGCTGCAACAGCAGATGAATGAATTGCTGAACCGGGACAATAACGTTTACCGTTCCATATTTGAATCATCGCCTGTACCGGATAGCGCGAGAATGAAGGCCATGGAGAAAGTAAAGGAAGTGCAACTGGTTTCGGGCTTAGGCGAAAACGAACTTTTAAGCAGCATAGGCTCGCAGTTGAACCGGCTTACGTTGCTGGTGAATTACCAGAATAAAAGCTTTAATGATATTGAAACGATGGTAAAGAACAAGCAAAAACTGCTGGCGGCCATTCCTGCCATTCAGCCGGTAAGCGACAGGAATTTAACGCATATTGCCTCTGGTTTTGGCATCCGCATTGACCCCGTATATAAAGTACCGAAGTTTCATGCCGGGCTTGATTTTGCAGCGCCTTCCGGCACGCCTATTTATGCCACCGCCGATGGTGTGGTAACCGATGCAGGCTATAATGCGGGCGGCTATGGCAACCGCGTTATTATTGATCATGGCTATGGATATGAAACTTTATACGGCCACATGTACCGCATTAAAGCGCATAAAGGCCAGCATGTAAAACGCGGCGAAGTGATTGGCTATGTGGGCAGCACCGGAAAAAGCACCGGCCCGCATTGCCATTATGAAGTGCACAGGGGTGGTACCCCGGTTGACCCCGTATATTATTTTTATAACGATCTTACGCCCGAACAATACGACCGCTTGCTGAAACTGGCGCAAACAGCTAACCAGAGTTTTGATTAACTTTAGAAACTAAAACCAGCCATATATGTTTGAACAATTACTATCGCTTGTAAAAGAAAATGCAGGCACTGACATTATAAACAATAATGCCATACCCAACGAAAGAAATGATGAAGCTGTGGAAGCAGCTACACAGTCTGTTTCAGAAACTTTTAAAAACGCCATACAGGGGGGCAATGTGCATGAAGTAATGCAGCTTTTTAATGATGGCGGCAGCAATGTTTCTTCCCTGCCGCTTGCACAAAACATGCAGGGCAATTTAATTGAAAAGCTGATGCAGAAATTCGGCTTGTCAAATGCACAGGCGGGCGGCATTGCGGCTTCGCTTATCCCTATGGTGTTAAGCAAGCTTACGCACAAAACAAACAACCCTAACGACAGCAGCTTTGATCTTTCTTCCATACTCAGCCATTTTGGGGGCGGTAATTTTGATGTGGGTTCTGTATTAAGCCAGTTTGGCCTGGGGAATAATGATAGCAAAGGCGCAAACGACAAAAGCGGCGGCCTCGGCGATGTATTAGGCGGCCTGTTTGGAAAATAATATTGTTGATAGAGGAAGGAAGCATATTGCCCGGCGCTGCGCGCCGGGCAATATGCTGTTTGGTACTGATTATTCTAAAAATTGGCAGAGGTTATTATAGTTTCTTACATTCGCGCAGAAATTAACGGTCTCGTAGTACAATGGATAGTATAAGAGTTTCCGAAGCTCCAGATCCAGGTTCGATTCCTGGCGGGATCACCACAAATTGCCTGAAAGTGTATTGGTAACCAATTGGCTAATTAAAAATTTCCTTTTAACGGTATCTCTAATAGTGACCTTAACCCTAAAAGTTGATTTATTTTGCAAAACCAATCAAAGATTTTTTTGAATCTAAAGAATTTAAAGCTGAACAAAGCAACCGCAGAAATTTTATAACCTATATACAAACGAGGATGGAAAAAGAGCGCTTAATGGAAAATCTGAAAAAACAGATTGTTGCACAATTTAATTTAAAGAAAATCAGCCCGGAAGATATTGGAAATGATGAGCCGCTTTTTGTGGAAGGGCTTGGCCTCGATTCCATAGACGCTTTGGAACTGATCGTATTGTTACAGCAGGAATATAAGGTGAAATTAGCTAACCCCGAAGATGGCCCGAAAGTGTTCGCGTCCGTAAGCACCATGGCGGATTATATTCTTAAACACCAGCCTGAAAATGCAAGCGGGCAATAAAGTATATGTGGGCGGCGCCGGTATTATTTCGGCTATCGGCAACAATATTGCCGAATGCATAGCATCGCTTGAAAAGAGTAATACAGGCATTGGCGAAATGCAACACCTTGCTTCGCTTCATAAAAAAATATTGCCTGTTGCAGAGGTTAAAGCAAATAATAAAATGCTGGCCGGCATGGCGCAGCTCTCTGTAAATACCACGCGCACAGCCTTGCTTGGCACCATCGCTGCCAGGGAAGCCTTAAAAAATGCAGGCATGGAAGACTTTAATGGCCTGCGCGCTGGTTTAGTATCTGCCAATTCCGTTGGCGGCATGGATAAAACCGAAGATTTTTTTACGCTTTTCCTGAAAGATAACGCGGCAGGCAGGCTGCGCCATGTAGTAAACCATGAATGTGGCAGCGTTACAAAAATTATGGCGGCTGCATTGGGCATTAAAGGCTTTATTACAACCATCAGCACGGCCTGCTCATCATCGGCTAATGCTGTTTTTTTTGGTGCAAGGCTTATAAAAAACAAT
>NZ_JASGEX010000186.1:0-8769 GCF_047606085.1 Parafilimonas sp. | reverse complement strand
TAATTTGTCATTTTAAAATTTTTTGGTGAATCTTTTAAAACGACTTTCCTCCATTAAGCCACAGCCTTTTTTATCCACTTATCCACATAAGGGTATTTTTACATTTCATTTCTAGACAGTCTCTAAGGTAGCGCTTAAATTTTTACGGGCAAATTTTTACGATGATTTATTTAGGCAATTAAAAACTGCATGCTTGTGTTATATTTTGTCCGGCATATACGACAACATAATAAAAAAAGGCTAATTAATATTTTGAGGTGCCAGGAAAGCCCGAAGGGCTATAATGTGAAGAGTCCTGAGTGCCAACTCAGGGTAAAAGGCATATATGAGCGAGGCAACCCCGCAGGCGGGGTTGAATGAAGCAGATTAAATCAGTTTTTTTCATTAAACTCAACACCATTCTCTATAAGCAATCTCCTGAATTCATCATAGAATGTTTTTTTTTTGATGGTGCTGCTTTTGGTTTTTGATATCATTGATAATGACATCTTTTTCTTTTATCGAAAAGGTGAAAGCGCCATAACTGTCCTGCCATCCTTGAAAGCCCGGAAATAAACTGCTGCCTTTTATCCAGCCATTGCTGGCTATTTTTATATCTTTAATATAGTCAGCAAGTGATGTTGAAGGGTGAAGGCCTGAAAAAAATGAATATGGTCTTCTGTTCCATTATGTTTGATTTTCATTCGTACAAGTTTGTTTTTTCAATGGTCTCATGGAACCTCGCTATGCACATTCCCCTGTGTGAGAAAAATTATCATGCTCGGTTTCATTGGTTATAAAAGCTTGCTATTTAAACTTGTAATTTACATTAGTTTTCAAGACATTCAACCCTGCAAGCGGGGTTGCTTTGGTTCATATTACCCCCAACTTTGTTAAGGGCTATTCAAATTCCAGCCCTTCGGGCTAAAATAAAATGGCCCGGCATCTCAAAATATTAATTAGTCCACTTTACATCAAACTTAAACAAGTTAAAAACCTTGGCCATGTGTAAACAGGATGATCTTAACTTGTAATCTTGAAACCTCGTTCAGGAAAAACTATTTCTTCCTGAAAAATATTCTCACCGGCACGCCTTTAAAATCGAAAGAAGCACGCAGTTGGTTTTCCAGGTAATTCTTATAAGGCGTTTTTATGTCGTCAGGATAATTCGTGAAGAATGCAAATGACGGCACTGCCGTTGGCAATTGCATGATGTATTTTATTTTAACCGTATTGCCGCGAACAACCGGTGCATGATGCGCTGCAACAGCCTTCAGCATAATTTCATTCAGTTTGCTGGTGGCAATCCTGCGCTTACGGTTTTCATATACTGTTAATGCAATTTCCATAGCCTGGAAAATGCGTGTTTTTTCTTTGGCAGAAATAAACAGCACCGGCACATCGGTAAATGGCGCAATCTTTTCTTTCAACTGCTTTTCATAATCCCTCGCCGTATTGGTTGATTTTTCAATCAAATCCCATTTATTCATCAGCAGAACAATACCCTTGCCTTTTCGTGCCGCCAGTGAAAAGATATTTACATCCTGTGCGGTAATGCCCTTTTCTGCATCAAGCACAAGAATGCAAACATCCGCTTCATCCATTGCGTTTACAGCACGAATTACAGAATAAAATTCAAGGTCATCTTTCTCCTTATTCTTTTTACGCAAGCCAGCCGTATCAATCAGTATAAAATCTTTCTGGAATAAATTATAATGTGTGTGAATGGTATCTCTCGTGGTGCCGGCAATATCGCTCACAATCGTTCTTTCCTTGCCCACCAGTGCATTCAATAAAGATGATTTGCCAACATTGGGCTGGCCGATAATTGCAAAACGGGGCAATTCATTCTCTGCTGCAACAGCATCTGATTCTTCTTCCGGAATTAATTCGGTGATGGCATCTAAAAGTTCGCCGCTGCCGCTGCCGCTCATGCTGCTGATGAAAAAGATATTATCAAAACCCAGGCTGTAAAATTCTGTAGCGTCTAATTGCCGTTCTGAATTATCCACTTTATTTACAGCAAGAAAAACAGGTTTGGTTGAACGGCGCAATATTTCAGCCATGCTTTCATCCAACGATGTTATGCCGGTTGAAACATCGGTCATAAAAATAATGGCATTGGCTTCATCAATAGCAATCTTAACCTGTTTGCGAATTTCTGTTTCAAAGATATCTTCACTGTCGGGCACAAAACCGCCGGTGTCTATTACATTAAAGTTCTTGCCATTCCAGTCGGCAACGCCATATTGCCTGTCGCGGGTAACGCCGCTTACATTATCTACAATGGCTTTGCGCTGCTCAAGCAAACGGTTGAACAATGTGCTTTTGCCAACATTCGGCCTTCCTGTTATTGCTACTGTGAATCCCATAAAGCCCATCCTATATCCTTCCCTAAGGGAAGGACTTTTTAAAGAACGTAATAAAATAAAGTTTCTATAAAATTGCAGCCTCTTATAAAACCCCTCCTTTGGAGGGGTTTGGGGAGGCCGCTAATACCCATATTCCCGCAATTTTAAATCGTTGTCCCTCCACTTTGGTTTTACCTTAATAAAGAGCTGCAAAAATATCTTTTGCTGAAGAAAGTTTTCAATTTCTGTTCTTGCCAAAGTGCCAAGCTTTTTAATCATGCTGCCGCCTTCACCCAGTAAGATAGCCTTCTGGCTTTCGCGTTGTACAATTATATCCGCCTGAATTTTTATCAGCGATTCTTTCTCTTTAAACTCATTAATAATAACCGCTGTCTGATACGGAATTTCCTCACTGAATAATTCATACACTTTCTCCCGGATGATTTCACTTACAAAAAATTTAGTTGGCAGATCGGTAATTTCTTCCTCATTATAGAAAGCTTCACCCTCCGGCAGCAATTCAATAATAGCTGATAAAAGCGTATCAATATTACTGTGTGTTAAAGCCGAAACCGGGATTATTTTTTTGTATGATGCTGATTGTTTGAAGTTTTCGATCGCTGCTTTAACCTGTGCCGGCTTTAATTTATCAACCTTATTCAGCACAAGTATGGATGGAACTTTTAAACGAAGGCTTTGAAATGTTTCTTTGGTTTCATCCGGGTCTTTTGCTGCATCGGCAATTAGCAATGCAATATCCGCATCTTCCAAAGCGCTTTTTACACTTTGCATCATGCGTTCATGCAGCTTATATTTCGGCTCAATGATGCCCGGCGTATCGGAAAAAATCACCTGGTATTCGCCCGGCCTTGTAAGAAATGCTTTTATGCGATGCCTTGTAGTTTGCACCTTGCTGGAAACAATCGCCAGTTTTTCTCCTGCCAATGCATTCAGCAAGGTACTTTTGCCCGCATTTGGCCTGCCGAAAATATTTACAAAGCCCGCTTTCATATAATCTTCAAAAATTGAAACGGCAAATATAAGCGGATAGCGCCTGAAGAAATGCCCGGCATTTTTTACCGATATATTAAACAAGGTTTAATTTTTGAGGTAAATTGATAACCATTAATTTTAAATTTAAAACCTGCTGTTATTGATACAGAAATCCACTATACAATTACTCCGCATCCCCTTTTCCTTTTTTTTAATGCCTGTTTTTTGGTTCGCCTTATCCTTTGTAGAAAGTATACATGTAACGCATGCCGTATTGCTGTTTCTGATAATTCATGTACTGGTGTACCCTGCCAGCAATGGCTATAACAGTTATATGGACAGGGATTCAACGAGCATTGGCGGCATAAAAAATCCTTTGCAGCCAACCAGCCAGTTATTTGTTTTTACAGCTATAATGGATGTGGCAGCCGTATTGTTATCCTTACTGATCTCACCGCTTACTGCAACGTGCATTTTTATTTACATTATGTTTTCAAGATTGTACAGCTACAGGCCGATACGATTAAAGAAATATGCACTGATAAGTTATATTGTTGTGATTTTTAACCAGGGTTCGCTTATCTTTTTTACTGTATTTAATGCCGTGAATAACGATGCAGCCGACGTTGTGCCATGGGCAGGCTGTATTTGTGCCACCTTATTAATCGGCGGGTTTTACCCTATTACCCAGATTTATCAGTATAAAGAAGATGAAAAAGATCATGTGGAAACCATCAGTATGCTGCTCGGTGAAACCGGAACTTTTATTTTTTGCGGCATTATATACACTTTGGCATTTTTCATATTGTTTGTCTATTTTCTTTCTATACACAAGCTTTTATTATTTTTCATTCTTTTCATATTCTTCATTCCGGTAGCTATATATTTTACGGTATGGTTTTTACAGGTAAATAAGAATGCAGGATACGCAGATTTTAAGCATACTATGCGCATGAATAAAATTGCCTCCGCCTGTACGAATGCCGCATTTATAACCATTTTAATTCTTAACCAGCTTTGATTGAAATCATTTCGATAGGAACGGCGGTTCCAAAGCACAGCTTTCATCAGAGGGATGTAATATCCATGATGCAAGAAATTTACGGGCTGGATGATAAAGAGGCTCGCCGGCTTGCATTTATGTACAGGCAAAGTGATATTGAAACAAGATATACCGTATTGCCCGATTATTCCCAACCGGAAGGAAAGCCCCGGAACCTTATTCCCCTGTCGCAGGATGATTCTGTACCTGATCTCGACGAGCGGATGAAAATTTATAACCGCGAAGCATTGCCGCTTTCCATATCAGCTATTAACGATTGTTTAAAGAACAAATTTTCTCCTGCTGATATAACGCATCTTATCACGGTTAGCTGCACCGGCATGAGTGCGCCGGGCCTTGATCTGCAAATAGCAGAAGCCATGAATATGCGGCCGCAGATTTTCAGAACATCTGTAAACTTTATGGGTTGTTATGGCGCGGTGCATGCATTAAAACTGGCGAAGCTTATTTGCGACAGCACGCCCGATTCCAATGTGCTGATCGTAGCCACAGAACTATGTTCTATTCATTTTCAGAAAGAATATACGCCCGACAATGTTTCGGGCTCCATTCTTTTTGCTGATGGCAGTGCGGCTATATTGATCTCAAATAAAATCCAGTCTGACAAGAAACTGCGGTTGAGCAATTTTTATTCAAAAGTGTCTTATAAAGGCAAGAAGGATATGGCCTGGCAACTGAGCCACCGCGGGTTTATTATTACACTCAGCAGCTATATTCCCGATTTAATTGAACAGGACATTACTTTACTGGTTGAGGAAGCCGTTCAACATTATGGCTTATCTGTAAAAGACATTACGCATTGGTGCACGCATCCCGGTGGTAAGAAAATATTAAATGCTATACAAAAACAGTTGAACCTAGATAAAAATGATCAGCGTTTTTCAAGAGATATCTTAAGCCGGTTTGGCAACATGTCTTCACCCACTGTATTATTTGTATTGAAAGAAATAATGGAGTGCCTTGATGATGATAAGCCTGCCCATATTTTAGGCGTAGCATTTGGCCCCGGTTTAACCATGGAAACATTTTTATGCACCAAACAATAAACCTGCGCCATCGTTCATGCAGGAAGGAATTATTGGATGAGGATAATATTCCGTTTGAAGATATACAACGGAATATGCAGGAAATAAATACCATTAATGCCCGGCTTGGCGGGCATGCCATTACCATACATGGCTTTAAAAAACTATTGGGTGATAAAAAAAGTATTCATGTTTGCGAAATAGGTTGCGGCGATGGCAACAATCTTTATCAATTGTATAAGTGGTGTAAAAAAAATAATATTCAATTTAATTGCACAGGTATTGATATAAAGCCCGAATGTATTGAAGCTGCCCAAAAAAAATGCACGATACAAAATGCAAGGTGGTTAACACAGGATTATAAAACTGTGAAATTTGCATCAAAGCCTGATATAATTTTTTCAAGCTTGTTTTGCCATCACTTTAGCGATGAAGATTTAACGGCGCAGCTCTGGTTTATGCAGCAAAACACAGGCACGGGTTTTTTTATAAATGATCTGCAACGTAACTGGCTTGCCTATCAATCTATAAAAATCATTACCCGTTTTTTTTCATCTTCTTATCTTGTTAAAAACGATGCACCGTTAAGCGTGGCACGTGGTTTTCATAAAAAAGAATGGATTGATATTTTTAATAAGGCCGGTATAAAAAATTATACCATTAACTGGAAATGGGCATTTCGTTATCTTATTGTTTTTAAGCATGGCAAATGATTATGATATAGGGATTGCGGGTGGTGGGCTGGCAGGGCTTTGCCTGTCTTTGCTTGCGGCAGATGCAGGTTATTCCGTTGCACTGTTTGAAAAAGAACAATACCCTTTTCATAAAGTTTGCGGCGAATATATAAGCTATGAAAGTTATGATTTTGTAATGCTGCTGGGCTTGCCTTTGGCCGATATGAATTTGCCTGAAATAAAGCATTTGCAGGTAAGCGATATGAATGGGAGACTGTATGATTTTAAGCTTGACACGGGTGGCTTTGGCATCAGCCGCTATACGATAGATAATATGCTTTACCAGCTTGCTTTAAGGGCCGGCGTGGCAGTTTATACGGAAGAGAAAGTAACTGATATACATTTTGAGCATAACAATCACATTATTCAAACCAATAAAAGAAAACTTACGGCAACCATTGCTGCCGGCGCTTATGGCAAGCGCAGCAACCTCGATATAAAATGGAAGCGGTCTTTTGCTGAGAAGAAACCCGATAAGCTTAATAATTATATAGGCGTGAAGTACCATGTACGCGCAGATTTCCCCAAAAGCCATATTGCATTGCATAATTTTAAAAATGGTTATTGCGGCATCTCGGCTGTGGAAGATGATACATACTGTTTATGCTATTTAACCACTGCTGATAATCTTTCTGCCAATACAGGCTCTATTCAAAAAATGCAGGAAAACGTTTTATATAGAAACCCTGTTTTAAAAAAGCTTTTTACGGAATCTGAATTTTTATATGATGCACCGCTTACTATTTCACAAATAAGCTTTGATAAAAAAACACAGGTTGAAAATCATATCCTGATGCTTGGCGATGCGGCAGGTATGATAACGCCGTTATGCGGTAATGGCATGAGCATGGCCATGCATGCCGCCAAACTTGCATTTAATGAAATGCATGGTTTGCTTGAAAGAAAAATTTCGAGGGTGGAGATGGAATCAGGCTACACCGCTGCTTGGCGAAAGCAGTTTGCTGTAAGGCTTGCAACCGGCAGACTCGTGCAAAGGTTAATGGGCAGTAATTCAACTGCTTTTGTTTTAAAGCTGTTGCATGGCTTTCCTTTCCTCGGCAAAATATTTATACGCGCCACGCATGGCAAACGGTTTTAAAAAAGATAAACGGTTTTAATTTATGCATATAAGCATAACCAGGTTAACACCTGTAATAATTATTTTTGCCTGAATCAATACCAAAGCAATATTTAAAATCACCTGTATTAAATGAAAAAAAATTATTTCATCTTCAGTTTAATTATTACTATTTCCGTTACAAACGCACAAACAAAACATTTTACCGTTATAAAAAACAATGCAGCTACGCCTGTAAAAAACCAGGGGCATTCAGGCACATGCTGGTGTTATTCATCAACAGCTATGACCGAAAGCGAGCTGCTGCTGAAGAAGCTGCCGGAGCCGGATTTGTCTGAAACCTATACTGTGTATAATTTATACATAGACAAAGCAGTGAAATATATCCGCCGCCGGGGCAATACGCGGTTTACAGAAGGAGGGCTTGGGCAGGATATGCTGAATGCTGTTGCCAGTTTCGGGGCTATGCCGCAGGAGGTTTATCCCGGCATTGGCGGCGATACCATCATGGCGCATAACTATAAAATGGCCGGCCGGTTAAAAAATTATCTCGACAGTGTGCTGGCTGCCAACCCTGATACCATTCCTCTAAACTGGAAAGATGGTTTTGTACAGATTCTGAACAGTTATCTCGGCCGGCCGCCTGGTGAATTTGATTACCAGGGGAAACATTATACGCCCGAAAGTTTCGCAGCCGCATACATTTCTGAAAAACCTTCTGATTTTATCGGTCTCACCTCTTTCACGCATCATCCGTTTTACACGGCATTTGCCATGGAGGTACCGGATAATTATAACAGCAATATCTATTATAACCTGCCCCTGGACGAATTGATAAGCACAACAAAAGCATGTATTGAAAAGGGATATACCCTTACCTGGGATGCGGATATAAGCAATATGGGCTTCAGGCAGGAAACCGGCATTGCAGAATGGGTGGCCAATGCGGGCGATTCTGCGGCATTTCCCTTTTTTACAGAACCAGCTTTCACACAGGCAGCAAGGCAGGATTTATTTGACAGGCAGGTAACGCAGGACGATCATTTAATGCAGATAACCGGCATTGCAAAGGACGAAAATGGCAAAGCATATTTTATTGTGAAAAATTCATGGGGAGAAGCCGAGCCTTATAAAGGCTACATCTATGTTAGCATTCCCTATTTTGCTATTAATACCATTTCGGTGATCGTAAATAAAAAGGCTTTACCGGGCAATGCGCTGAAAAGGCTGGTAATGAATTAATGAAGCGAAGGCTATAGCCGGTTATTTACAGTTAGTAATTTTTATAGTATTATCGCACCAGTTAAAAAAAAGGAGACGATGAAACGCCCACGTAAAATGCCTGCCGGCGAGGCAGGTACACCAAGGCGTTCTCCCGAAGCAAGTTCGGACAGGCATGAGGCCATTGAAAAATCAAACTTGTACGAATGAAGCATCCATGTTATTAACTGATGTTACGCAAATTAATAAACAATAATTTTGGAGATGAAGATAACAAAGTCAGAAGTGTTAGATTTATATACAGATTATTTGATAGTAGCAGTTG